>JAGPKI010000058.1 GCA_018054005.1 Caldisericia bacterium | reverse complement strand
CTTGCTTGGTTTTGAATTAAATTAGAGACCAGTTGCGCCAGGCATCTGTATTTTTAATTTTATCACAATTTCTTTAAAAACTCCAAAAGAAAAACAGGATTTTTGAATCCTGTTTTTTGGTGGCTCCCGCAATGGGACAATTTCAGAATGTTTAAATGGGTAGATTCAATTCAATGTCCTGAGATAATGATGAAACAAATACAAGAATTATTGCAAGTTGTTTAAAATGTATTTACCCCACCCTTTAACTCACTATTTCTCAGGTGGGGGTGGGAGGTAAAGTTGAGGTTCTTTGAGGAAATGTATATGGTACTCGTACGCAATTTTTGAAAAATGACATGAGGGTTTGCCCTATTCCTCAACTCACTATTGTTTAAAAGAAGCTAATAAATTGCTTTTTCCCAATCTGTATTTAAAATACAAGCCTCTATGCATTCTTCCCTAGTTGAATAACCCTTTCCTCCAACAATTTCACGCACATACGTCGGATATGACCAAACTCCTTCTCCCTGCTGTGTAATGTGATAAGTGCATCGTTTTTTACAATAATTAACTTTTGCAGTATGGTCAGAAATTATTATACTCCCTATTATAATAACAACTATAATAACAACTTGTATAATAATTAGCCAAAACCACCACTTCTTCCAAACTGATTTCTTTTGTTTTTCTTGAGTTTGTGGTTGTTGTGATTGATTTTCCATATTTTAATTCGTATTTTAATTTTATTCTCGACCTTTATTTACTCACCTGGCTTTGAATTAGATTAACCCAGTTGCGCCAGGCATCTGTATTTTGTAGTTTATCCCATCCTGCTTGAGTTTGCAAGTTAAAATTCTCTTTTTCTATTGTGGTTTGGAGATCGTTGTAATAGTTAGAGATTGTTTCAAAACTTTGAACAAGGGTTTTCTCTTCTGGAGTTAATTTATCTTTGTCTTGCGGATAGTATCTTTGAACTAATGACCAGGACTGTGCAGTGGTAGCATAGGCAGTACTCTCAAGTTCTAAAATACTGTTTTGCCAGTGTTCTTTTGGGGTGTTTTTGTATTGAGTGTTGCGTTCCCATTTATGAGTAAGTTCATGATATAAGATAGGTAGCCAGATTTCACTTTTAATATTTAAATAAGGGTTGATATATAAAACATCATTTACCATATCATATTGAGCAGGATATTTCTCGGGATCTGTTTTTGCTTCCGGAACTATCTCTGTGATATCTCCTACAGGAATTTGTCCTTTTTTAAGCTCTTCTAACACATAGTTATGAACTTCCAATAGTCCTGAGGGGATCTCTGGAGCATCATCTACCATATTTACTGCTTCATTCAATTTCTCAAGTGCAATCTTTTGATTAGTTTTATTTAATCCACCTAAAAGAAAACCTACAAAGAAAAGAACTACAACAATTACAATCGCAACAGGGATAAATATTTTTAAGGTTCTGGATTTCATACAATAAAATAAGGTTTTATCTCCTCTTTAAACTTATTATTGGTTCTCTTGCTAACATTTCATAATAAGGGCATAAGCATATTTTTAAATTTAAGGCATTAATAAATTTTTCATCAATTTGTCTCCTAATTCCTTTACCTTTTGATGCAAGTTCAAACTCTTGAGGAATTGGATTGAATGGAATATCTTTGATTTCTTCGAAAAATTCTACTAAATTCTTTTTTACATTATTAGAAAGTACGGAAATGTTTAATACTGGAAGAGACTTAACTTGTTCTTTTTTGAATGTGAACCTGTCTTGTCGATTACTAATAGCTGAAGCGAGAAATAAGAGAAAACCGAAAGTAGAATTTAACCACAAGCTTAAAATTTTCTCTTCAATAGGATCCTTTAACGATATTTCCCAAAATTGAGTAGCTAAAATAGGCTTAGGAGAAATCATACTGATTATTTTTGATGTGTTGGTCCAAATTCTTTCTGCGATTAATAAGTTACCTGCATTTTGATTATAAATAGTATCTACTTTTGCTACTCGTGGAATGGCGTATTGAAAGTTTTTTAACTCTAAAGTATTTAAATTTTCTGAATATCCCCATACTATAGGAAATTTAGTCAGGTTGGTTGTCTTCTTAAATATCTGCTCTATTTGTTTTATATCCATTCCTATATTTTCTATACTATCTTTCAAAGATACCAGAGGAACTAAATTATTATTTACAAGATTGAATAAAAATTTATTTAGATCCGGAAAGGAAAATATACAAGGCATTAAAAAATTCCTTTTTAAATGTTCTTGAGAAAGATTATAAACAGTCCCTACGTTTTTATTATTTAAATATATTTCTTGATAAGATCCTTTGTCTTCAAGAAATTTTCTTGCCTCTCCTTCTTTCCTCACCTTAATAGAGTCCGAAACGATTTTTAAACTTTCAATTTCATTTTTAGGCTTATTCCATAAATTTACAAAAGTAGTAAAGCTCTTTTTAAAAGAGTCGTTTGTCTTTCTTGCTATTATTAATACTTCTCCTAAGTTTGTGTTTTCGCTCCAATTCCAGGGTTCTATGTCTAACTTTTTATCTCCGGGATCATAATTTGAAATAATATATTCAACCTCACACTTGCTTAAGAAAATTTTTTCTCTTATTTCTTTCCAAGAAACGCCAGAGAGAATAGATCGTGGTATTACTAAAGCTAATCTCCCACCTTGCTTTAATAATTTATCTGCTAAAATTATAAAGTAAGCTCCGAGCCCTGCTTGTCCAATTTTTTCATATCCTAATTTTTTTCCTAATTTCCTTAAACGAATGTTCATTTTCCTCATTGTTTCCTTTCCCATATATCCAAACTTTATATTTGGCTGAGCGCTTCTTGAAAATGGGGGGTTCATAATTACCACATCCATACTATGAGGAAGCACTTTTATTGGTTTTTCTCTTTCTTCTGCCATCCCCTTTTCTACAGGAAGATTAATAAAACCCTTCATAGGAAGAGTTTGTTCTGCAGATGCATCAAGGAAATCAAGGCTTCCAAGGGCTACTTCTTTAATTTTTGGGTGTTTAGCCCCTGTTTCGCCCGTAGGAAGAGTATATATGTTAGAGTGTTTAAAAAAAGCATTCGGATTATGAAAAGCAAGAGTTGTTAGGGTTAGATGACCTGCATAATCCAAAATATCCCAACCATTTAATACTTCTTCTATCAACAATTTGTGAAAAGACTTAAGATCTAAACTATTAATATTACCAATTCTATAGCTTTCCAATATGTATTTATCTTTTAATGCGAGATAAATGCCAGAAAGAAGAGTTCCAGATCCACAAGCTGGATCGATAATTTGAAACTCTTTTAACTTTTCTAACTTTCTAAAATCCCAATTTAGATCTGGATTCGGAGTTTTAATGGTTAAATTACTTAGAAGCCAAGCCGCAGGAATACTTGTATAATAAGCAGCATAATATTTACCCATGGTTTTGAGTAAAAGCCTATGATAAACCCTACCCATCAAATCATGCTTGAGTAATATCCCTGAACTTATCACATTAAGAACTTCTTCGATAAGGATTTTAAAAATCTTATTACTCTCTGGTGATACGGGGAAGCATTTAATCGTAGAAAAAGCAAGAGAAAAAATAGGTAAATAATTTATCTTTATGATTTTTTTCCACTCTTCTTTTATAAAATCAAAAATATTATTTTCTGGAGATTTATCTAATGATTGTATTTCTGGCCGATGAGAAGATAAAGTTTGGTGAAAAACAAGTCCATCAAAAATTATAAAAAGAGCTATTTTTATTAATTCCTCTTGTGCTGTCTTTTTTCTTGTTCCACTTATCTCTTTTATTCCAAGTGCTTTTTCCAATTCTCTTTTTAACTTTTTTGAAGAGAAAAAAAGACTTGATGATAAAGCTATTTCACTGCTTTTTTGAATAACGTCATTAACTTTTTTTACTTGCTCTTTTACTAAATCTGTATTTATTATTTCACTGTATATATAATAAATATTCTCAACTACTCTCTCAATTCCCATTTTACCTAAATCTCTTTCTTCTATCCCCTTCGATGAAATGGAAAAAATAAAAGTTTGAAACTCGCTTTGTTTAATCTTTTTTTTATGAACATCATCATTTTTTGCTTCTTGAAGTTCTTTTGAGTAAATCAATCCAATCGCTACATCACATATTCCTTCCTCTACTCGCTTTCTACAATTTTCTCTCAGAGTCTTTTTATTACCACCTCCTTCAAATTTTCCTTCAATGTTTACCCTTATTCCGTTAATCTCAACCATTATATCTGGCAATTTTCCTTTGCTTATTATTTCTCCTGATGCTTCAAGTCCTATTTCCCTTAAAATATCCGCAATCCTTATATTAATAACTTCTTCTCTATATCTTGTCATAGAAACACTACGCCTTTTCTGTTTTCTCTCCAAAACAAAAAAGGGCGACATAACGGCTACCACACTCACTAACATCGGTGAGATGTCCGCTTGTGTGCGTCTATGTCGCCCTTTCAGCTCGCAAGCGGACTGAAAGGGCAAACCCATCTCACCGAAACTATGTGAATGTGGTAGCACTTTTAAAATACCATAATTTACCTAAAAAATAAAGCTCCGAGAGAGATATCTCGGAGAGAGTTTTGGGGGTTGCTCTTAACCCATAATAAATGGTAAAATATAAGTAAATTAAGATGAAAATTAATTAATATGAAAGAAAATTTGATAATTTTATGTGAGATTCTTGGACAAAAAGCTCACAGAAAAATAAACATAAAAAGAAAATTTTATTTTGGGCAATTTTTAGATGTGCTTAATGAATTATTAAAACTTAAGCTCATTAAAAATCTTAAAATAAATGATTTGGACATAAATAGTGTATATCGATTATATTTTGAGAATGTTCCAACAATTGAAAGAAAGTATACTGATTTTAATATTGATTTTGAAGTTGTAAATTGGAAAAAATTACAGAAGTTTATTGATCAGAAATTTAATAATTTTAATACAGTGGTTACTGAACCATATGGTGAAGAAAAACAACTGAATATCGTTAAAAAAGAAATTATTTATAAGGCACGTAAGTTAGAAAATGATCAATTTAGGATTAGTAATAACGATTTTCTTTATGAGGGTAATGAGCACATTGATTTTTTTAAAACTATTGATAGGTTACGGAAAGAAAAGTTTTTGAAATTATGCGGAGGATTTTTTAATATTGGTTTTAATGCTTTTGAATGCGATATAAAACTGTTTAAGAGCATATCGGAAATAAAAGAAGAATATGAAACTTTAAAGATGGCTGCAGAAGGAAACAAAAATAAAAATCTAAAACAAATATCTCCTAAGTTGATTGAAAATCCACCTAAAATAGTTTGGGGAAATGTAGAAATACCTCTCCCTGTTGGCTCTAAGCAATTTGATGTATGTAAATCTTTATTTCAAAGAGAAAAGGGTAAAATTGTGTGTTGGGATGAAATAGCAGAGGAAATGGATGATTTAGATATTAAATGGCGAACAATTTATGATGCTGTAAGAAAAGTAAATAAAAAAGTAGAAGAGAAAACAGAATTAAAATTATTTTGTGTAAAAGGCAGAACATTTTATAGAAAATATTAAGTTGACTCTGTTGACTCTCAGTTGAATCAACTATCTATTTTATAAAATAGACTCATAAAAAAGAGTCTATTTTTTATTTATTAAAAAATTAAATAACTATGAATCAAAATGAGTTTTCAACGTTTGATTTAGGGCTTGCTACAGTGCTGGTAACACTCAACTATGAATTACTGGAATTAGATAGATCTAATCCGAAAAAGATAGCGTTTGTTTTTAAACGAAAGAAGAATATTGAACAAGTGGTTAATGATTATTTCAATGACAGGATTAAGCTACCAGCACTAACACTTTTTAATAATCAAAAGAATCTGAAGAGCCGAATATACTCAGGAGAATAAACTTGTTTTTTTATGATAAGTGAAACACTTCTACAAGAATTACAGCAGATTGTGAGAGAGGATTATGGGAAAAATCTTGGAAAAGAGGAGTTAACTGAAATCGCAAACACACTTGTGAAAACTTTTGACTTATTGGCAAAGGTCGAATCAAGAAATAAAAAATCCAACATATTGGACACAAAGAAAAATGAGATCAATTGAAAGAGTTTTTAATAAAGTCAGAAAAGAAAATCCCTATTTGAGTGATTACATCTGTTTTGCAGAAGCGGTGGAGGGCAGAAAGTTCTCAAGGCAAACTATTGCTCGCTACTTCAACAAACTGGTTGATAAAGACGATTATGATTCAAAAGATAAAAAAGAACTCCTTCAGCAACTTTTTGAGTTATCTCAAGGTAGTGAGAAAAGTAGCTGAGGACAACCAAAAATAGGGGTAATTTAGCGATTTGAGAGGGGTTTGAGGTTATTTGTGTAGTTTTATATGAATATGAAAATAAACATTAAAGAATTAACATTTACAATAAAACCAACAGAAGACAATAAACATCCGGATTTGCTTGCTTATGTCTCAATGAAGTTTATAGACGAACACGAACGACATTTTACTGTTAATGGATTTACAATTCGTAAGAGTAAATACGATGGGAATCCATATTTGGTCCCGCCAAGCAAAAGCACGGGAAAGAGCTTTTTTAAGTTTGTATTAGTAGAAAGTTCTTTATGGAGAGAAATTGAGAAAGAAGCAATTAAAGAGTATGATTACACAACAATACCAGCAGTTGAAGAAAAAGATTAATCCCTTACTATAGTAAGTATTCTTTTTGCCATTACTATAGTAAATAATAGAGTAAATACTATAGTCTATATTATCTTCTAACAAGAGGAAATAAATAATAGAAGTTAAGTTTTAAAAATAAAAAAACAACGAAAAGGTAAAAAATATATTTTCTTATAATAAAGAATATTTAATTTTAAGATGCTTACACTTTTAAAGCACGTAGCAACTATAAAAACATCAGAAAACCTCAGAAAACCTCAGAAAATTACTGAAAATTAGAGAAAATTATTTAAAAATTATCAAAAGATGTCAGAAAAAAGTGCCGAAAACCTACGAAAACTTATAAAAAATACAGAAAAATGCAGAAAAAGGTAGGAAAAGGTAGGAAAAGGTAGGAAAAGGTAGGAAATATCACGCACACACTTGCTTTTAACCAGATAAAAATTATAATGATAATGGACACCGTTAATCATTTCGAGAGTAAAAAGGGATAGTTTCTGCCTACTGCTCTCGAAAGAAGCGGTGTCCAGCAGGACTATCCCTTTTTTATTTATATGTATAAATAGTGTAAATTTTTAAAATAATAAAAGAAATATTTGAAAAGTATGCAAAATTACGCAAATAAAATCATAAAAAACACAAAAGCAGTGATATACTGTCGAGTGTCATCAAAAGAGCAGGAAGAAACTGGTTATTCTCTACCTGCCCAAGAAAAATTTCTTAAAGAGTATGCAAAAAATAATGGTTTTATAATTGTTAAGGTGTTTTCTATTTCAGAATCAGCAAGCGGAAAATATCAAAGAAAAATTTTTACTGAAATGATGAATTATGTAAAAAAGAATAATATAAAAGTTATTATTTGCGAAAAGACAGACAGGCTTACCAGGAATTTAAAAGATGCAGTTTTAATAAATGATTGGCTTAACGAAGATGAAAGAAGACAAGTTCATTTAGTTAAGGATTCTCTTATATTAAATAAAAACTCCCGCTCTCAAGAAAAATTAAATTGGAATATTAGAATTGTTTTTGCTCAAAACTACATCGATAACTTGTCTGAAGAAGTTAAAAAGGGACAAGCAGAGAAAATAAGAGAAGGTCAACTTCCTACTAAACCTCCTCTCGGCTATAAAACTATTGGAGAAAAAGGGCATAAAATTCATATTATCGATGAAGAAAAAGCTCCTTTTGTAAGAAAAATGTTTGAATATTACGCAACCGGCGAGTATTCTTTGAATAAATTAGTTCAAAAAATGTATGATGAAGGATTTAGAACAAGAGGCGGAAATAAATTAGTTAAAAGTAGATTAGGAAGTATACTTTCTGATCCGTTTTATTGCGGCAAAATACGCTGGAATAATGAAATTCATAAAGGCGATCAAGAACCGTTAATTTCCAAGGAGTTGTTTGACAAAGTGCAAAATATTCTTAATAGCAAAACAACTCCAAAATACAGAAAGCACTTCCCATTATTTAAGGGATTAATAAGGTGCAGTAATTGCAATGGAGTAATTACTTGGTATACCAAGAAAGGGCATTGGTATGGAGAGCACAGTAAATATAAAAATTGTCCAGTGAATCCCCATAAAAGTTTTAGACAGGAAGAATTAGAAAAAGAAATACTCCCCTACCTTGATAAAATTACCATTAAAAATCAAAGGTTGGCTGAGTGGATTAAGAAAGCTTTGCAGGAAAGCCATCAAGATGAAGTAGAATACCATAATAAATCTTTAGAAGAGTTAAACCATCGCTATGAGCAAATCCAAAAAAGATTAAATGCTTTGTATGATGATAAACTTGATGGCAATATAACGCCTGAATTTTATGAGGAAAAGTTTAAACAATATACTGAGGAAAAAGAAGAAATAGTAGCTTCTATTGAAAGGCAAAGCAGTGCTCAAACTAAATATTTTGAACTTGGAATTAGTATTTTAGAGCTTTCTCAAAGAGCTAAGGAAATTTATCAAAAAGCTGAGATAGAAGAGAAAAGAACGCTCTTAAAGCTAATATTTTCGAACTTTTACTTAGAAGCAGGTAAATTAAAGATAAACTACAGCAAACCCTTTGAAGTTTTAGCTAGTGCGGTAAGTGCCACTAATGAAAATTTCGAACCGCTGGAAAACCGCATAAATAAAGCAAAATCCGACCCTTTTGGGGTCGAATTTCACCAACTGCTCCGCGGGCAGGATTCGAACCTGCAACCTGGGGATTAACAGTCCCTCGCGCTACCATTGCGCCACCGCGGAATAGAAAAATTATATCAT
>JAGPKI010000057.1 GCA_018054005.1 Caldisericia bacterium | reverse complement strand
GAGTTCTTAAAAACATAATTGCAATATCTGCTGGAATATGTGATGGACTTGAACTTGGTAGTAACACAAAATCATCTCTCATAGTGAGGGGTATCAATGAGATGAAAAAGATTTTTGTAAGTATGGGTGGTAATACTGATACTCTATATGGATTGTCAGGCTTAGGTGACTTAATCGGAACATGCACAAGTGATTTAAGTAGAAATAGATGGGCAGGAATACAAATCGCAAAAGGGCAAAGCATTGAAGAAATTGTTGAAATCAAGAAAATAACAGTAGAGGGAATAAGTTCATTATCTGCAGTTATAGAAATGGCAAAAAAATTAAATGTAGAATTACCAATTTGTAATGAAGTATATGAAATTGTGCATAACAAGAAAAATGTTAAAAAATCAATAAAAGATTTGATGCTTCGTGACCTTAAAAAAGAGTTCTAAATAATATTTATAACCTTAGATACTGATATTCTTTGGTCGCTTCGATGATGCTCCCTCATTTTGTTTTACACTTGCTATTTATACATAAACTTGACTTTTTTTTAATTGTGCTTAATATCATTCTGGTTATTCGATTTATTAACTCATATTACTTTATACAAATTGTGTAGGAGGCTTTATTAAAAGGGGGCCCTTAGCTCAGTCGGTAGAGCGGCTGGCTCATAACCAGCAAGTCGGAGGTTCGAGTCCTTCAGGGCCCAGTTTAATCTTTAAGTTTTGAGGTCCATTTAAACAGTGTTAAAACTAAAAAATGAGTGATGATATAAAGTTGTTGTATGAATTACAATTGCTATATAATAAAGAAGCAGAATTAAAAAAAGTTTCCAAAGAAAGCTTTATAAATTTTTCAGAAACTAAAGAAAAATTCGAAAGTATTAAATCACAAAGAGATAAATTAGCAAAAGATTTATCTGATTGTAAAAAGTCTCTTCAAGATGAAGAATTAAACCTTCATACTTTGGAAGAAAATATAAAGAAACATGAAAAAGAACTTTTCTCTAATAAATCTACTAACCCAAAATTTTTAACTGAGCTTGAAAATAAAGTTAAAGAGCTAAAAAATAAAAAGGATAAATCTGAAGAAACTGTATTAACACTTATGGAGGAAGTGGAGGAACTTAAAAAAATGTTAAACAGTTTTGATGAAATTCTAAAAAGTGCAGAAATAGATTTGAAGGATAAAGAAAATATATTTAACAATGAACAAAACGAAACAAAAAAAATACTTGAAGAAATTAACCTTCGTCGTAAAATATTAAGAGAGAATATAAATCCTGAATACCTTGAAGCTTTTGATAGGACTTATCTGATGGGACAGGGTAAGTCTGTTTCAAGGATTTTAGGCAATGTTTGTGGAGTATGTAAGTCAACCATACCATTGAGTATTATTCAAAAACTTAAAAAAGAGCCAAATATGCTCATGTATTGTGAAAATTGTGGTAGAATACTTTATTTGTCTGAGTAATGCTTGAAGTTTATATAGATGGTGCTTCACGCGGTAATCCTGGTGAAGCAAGTTATGCTTATGTAATCAAAGAAAGGAATAAAACAATAGCAGAAAAATATTACTGTATTGGAAGATCTACAAATAATGTTGCTGAATATACGGCGCTTGTTAATGTTTTAGAAGATATTGTAAAAAATTTTTCTGATAAAAAAGAGGTGATAGTATATAGTGACAGTGAATTACTTGTAAAACAGATAAATGGGGTATACAAAGTTAAAGATGTTAAAATTAAGATTCTTTACGAAAAAATAAAAGAAATTAGTAAAAACTTTCTATTTATGAAAGTAGTCCATATCCCAAGAGAGATGAACAAGAGAGCTGATGAATTATGTAATATTTCTTTTAAAACAAATAAATTTAAATAGCAACAATCTTTAAATAGTAACAATCCAAATTAAGGAGGAACAATTTTGGAAAATCAAAAAAAGTACACAAAGGAAGAATTAGAAAAGCTTCGCGCAAGAGACCTTTACAAAATTGCGAAAATACAAAAAATTAAGCGATACACAATTTATAAAAAAAATGAATTGATAGATCTTATTATTAAATCTTACGAAAACGGTTTGCAAGAAGTAGCTTCTAATAAAAAAGATATTGATCATAAAACACACAAAAAAGATGTAATTTCTAAATCCTCAAAAAAAGAGGATAGTAACAAAAATACTAAAGAAGAAATCTATAAATCTGAATCAATCCAGAAAACAACAAACAATGAAAACTTAAACAGACTTGAAACAAAGAAAAGTGAAGAGGAAACTAAATTTACAAAAGAAGAAATTCTATCAAAATTTCCTACAGCAAGAGGACATGGCATTTTAGATATTCATCCAGATGGTTATGGTTTTTTGAGGTCAAGTAAGTATGTACCCACTTCTTCTGATATTTACGTTGCTCCTTCTCAAATAAAGAAATTTGGTTTAAGAGAGGGTGATGAAATTGATGGTATAGTAAGATTACCAACTCAAAATAACGAGAAATACCCTGCTCTACTTAAAATTGATAGTGTTAACAATTTAAGCCTTGAAAATATAAAATCTCGTCCTAAATTTGAAGATCTTACACCTGTGTTCCCAATTTCTCGTTTTCGACTCGAATCTGAATATGTCTCTAATTTAACGATAAGAATCATCGATTTAATTACACCTTTAGGTAAGGGACAGAGAGGATTAATAGTTTCTCCCCCCAAAGCTGGTAAAACTACTATAATTAAAAGACTAGCACAAAGTATTTCAATTAACCATCCAGAAGTGACATTAATGATTCTACTTATCGATGAGCGACCTGAAGAAGTTACTGACATGCAAAGATCTGTTAAAGCTGAAGTTTTATCATCAACTTTTGACCAATTACCAGAAAATCATATAAGAGTTGTAGAACTTGCAGTAGAGAGAGCAAAAAGACTTGTAGAATTGAAAAAAGATGTAGTTATATTGCTTGATGGTATTACAAGACTTACAAGAGCGTATAATCTATCAGTAACTCCGACAGGGAGAACTTTAACAGGAGGGCTTGATACAGCAGCAATTCATGGACCTAAAAAAGTTCTTGGAGCTGCAAGAAATATCGATGGTGGTGGAAGTCTAACAATTATAGCAACGACTTTAATTGAAACTGGTTCAAAAATGGATGAAATTATCTATGAAGAATTTAAAGGAACAGGAAACATGGAATTAGTTCTTGATAGAAAATTGGCTGAAAGAAGGCTTTATCCAGCAGTTGATATTAAGAGATCAGGGACTCGTAGAGAAGAGCTTCTATATTCTGATGATGAACTCAAGCGTATCTGGACTCTTAGAAGATTTTTATCCAACTTGGACTCTGCTGAAGCTTTAGAGAGACTAATAAAATGGGCAAGTGAAACTCCTTCAAATCAAAAATTTCTCGAAAGTATTGCTGTTGATAGTGTAAAAGTTTAAAATATGCTTGAAAATTCGCTTGAACTCAAAAATAGATATAAAGATATTATTGAAAAACTTTCATCTAACGAAGTATTATCGAATCAAAACCTTTTGATAAAATATAGCAAAGAAGAAGCCAAACTAAAAGAATTAATAGATATAGTGCAGGCATACGAAAAACTGATAAAAGAAGAAGAAGATTTAATGCTTCTTAAAAGAGAGTTAGATGATCCTATATTTGAAGAAGAAATAGATAGTGAGCTATCGGAATTACAAAAAAAGAAAGAAGAGCTTGTAAAAAAATATGAGGAAAAAACTCTTCCAGAAGAGCCTTTTGAAAGCAATAATGTCATAATGGAAATAAGAGCTGCTGCGGGCGGAGAAGAAGCAGCTTTGTTTGCAGCGGAGTTGTTTAGAATGTATACAAACTATGCTATTTCAAAAGGTTGGAAAATAGATATTATTTCTTCGCACCCCACAGGACTCGGAGGATTTAAAGAAGTTATTTTTGAAATTACCGGAAGTGACGTTTACAGATATTTAATGTTTGAAAGTGGAGTTCATAGAGTTCAGAGAGTTCCTGAAACTGAATCAAGTGGAAGAGTTCATACTTCAACAATCACAGTTGCAGTTATGCCTGAAGCAGAAGAAGCTTTAGTACAAATTAAGCCAGAAGATTTAAAGATTGAGACTTTTAAAGCAGGAGGTCATGGCGGTCAAAACGTTCAGAAAAATGAAACAGCAGTTAGAATTACACATATCCCTACAGGAATAACAGTTTCTTGTCAGGATGAGAGATCTCAGTTACAAAACAGGGAAAGAGCATTAAAGGTTTTAATGGCAAGACTTCTTGATATTGAAATAAAAAAGAAAAATGAGGAAGAAGCAAAAAAGAGAAGATCACAAATAGGTTGGGGGGAGAGAAGCGAAAAGATAAGAACCTATAATTTTCCCCAAAATAGAGTTACTGATCATCGAATAGGTTTGACTCTTTATAATTTAACGAATATTATGAATGGTGAATTAGATGAACTAATTTCTAATTTAAGAGTTAAATATGATGAAGAACGTAAAAAGGAGTTAGTCATTTAAAAATGGCAAAAACTATAAATGAAGTTTTAGCTTTTGGAAGTAAGTATTTAAAGAAACTTTCTTCAAATAGAACTGAAGCCGAAGTTCTTCTTTCCTATGTTTTAAAAAAAAGTAAAACTGATTTATATAGGAATGTTTTTGAGAATATAGAGCCTTCTTTATACATTAAATACAAAGAATTACTTAAAAAACGGCTTTCTGGTGAACCATTGTCCTATATCACAGGAAAAAGAGAATTCTTTGGTATACAATTATGTGTAGCAAGAGGAACTCTTATTCCAAGACAGGAAACAGAAATGTTAGTTGAAGAGGGGTTAAAATTCTTAAAAAATAATACTTCGACTGAGAAAGATGTATTAGAAATCGGAGTTGGGTGTGGTGCAATTTCAATTGCATTATGCTTAAATTGTTCGGATACAAAAGTTGATGCAGTTGATATTTCTGAAGAAGCAATTTGCATTGCTATGGTAAATATTGAAGAATATTCTTTAAATGATAGGATTTCTTTATATCATGGAAATCTTTTTTCACCTATACCTCTAGGTAAGAAATACGATTTGATAGTATCAAACCCTCCTTATATACCTTCGGAAAGAATTAAAAATCTTCCAAAAGATGTCCTTGAGGAGCCATTAATTGCGCTTAACGGAGGAAAAGAAGGTTTAGAGATAATAGATAAAATCTTGTCATCCGCCAATGTATTCTTAAAGAAGAACGGCTTAATGCTTATTGAAATGGATGGTAGTTTTCAAGAGAATAAAGTTAAAGAGCTATTTTGTCTAAAAGGCTTGAGAAATATATTTGTAAGGAAAGATTTAGCTGGTATTCCAAGAGTGATTGGAGGCTACTTCCTATAACTACAAAAGAAATCCTCTTTTGTATTCTTTCTTTTTTAATGGGTTCAATACCATTTGGCTATATCATAGCCAAACTTTGCAAAGGAATAGATATAAGAGTACATGGAAGCGGAAATGTTGGTGCAACTAACGTATTCAGAGTAGCAGGACCTACATTTGGCATAATTTCATTCATCCTTGATTTCTTCAAAGGTTTTATTGCTTTTTATATTGGGCTTAAATTATTTAATATAAATGAAGTTAATCTACTATTACTTTCATCTTTTGTAATAATAGGCCATGATTTTTCTCCATTTTTAAAATTTAAAGGCGGTAAAGGTGTTGCTACAACTATAGGTGTAATAACGGCTTTTAATTATAAAATAGCATTATTTATTACTTTGGTCTGGATTATTGTTTTAATTCTTTCTGGATATGTTTCATTGGCTTCTATTGCAGGCTATATATCTGTCCCGATATTTATAATAATATTTTCTCCATCAATACAGAATATTCTCTTTAGCATAATTGCCAGTGCTCTTGGTATTACAAGACATTCATCAAATATAAAAAGACTTCTAAATCATACAGAACATAAAATGCTAAACTTTAATAAGAAATTATGGTCATAAATGCAAAAGGTAAAGTTGAACTATCTTTCTTAGAGAAAGAAATTATAAAAAACGCTCTTAATTCATCCGAAGTTATAGCGTTCCCTACTGATACAGTTTATGGGCTTGGCGCAAATGCACTTTTAAAGAAATCTGTTGAAAAAATTTATAAAATAAAACAAAGAGATAAAGAAAAGCCATTGATTCTTTTTCTTGCTTCAATTGATGAAGTATCCAACTATATCGAAGAGCCCGATTTACTAAAAAATAATATTTTTGAAAAATACTGGCCAGGACCACTTACTGCTATTTTTGAAAAAAAGAAAGATCTTCCTCTTTATTATTCAATGGAAGAATTTGAGACAATTGGAATCAGAATACCGAATTTACATATAGTTCTCGATTTACTTGCATATTGTAAAATACCTCTTGTTACTACTAGCGCTAATATAAGTGGTAACCCCCCATTTAAAAATGGCTTTGAAATAGAAAAAGCTTTAAATAAAGAAGAGCCTCGAGTTGCATTAACTATAGATTATGGAAATTTAGTAGAACGTGAAAGTTCTACAATTGTCTCAGTAACAAAAGAAGGCATAAAGGTTCTAAGAGAGGGAGCAATAAAAATTACAGAGCTATAACTATTCTCTCTTCTGAAGAAAACCATTTTACTTCAGCGCCTAAAGCTTCTGAAATAAACCTCAAAGGGACAAATGTTCTACCTGATACAATTACTGGTGAACAATCTAATATAAAAGTCTTGCCGTTAATAGTAGCTTCTTTCTTGCCTATAAAAAGATTGATTATTTTAGAACCAAGTTTTATGGTTACTTTTCTTTCCTTATCAAACCATTGCACTTCTGCACCATAAATTTCTGATATTGCTCTTACCGGAACAAGAGTCCTGTTTGAACCTTTATCGATAAAAGGTGGTGCATCCAAAATAATAGGGTCAAATCCGACATTATCGAGAATTCTGCTCCCAATTTTTAGATATATGACTTTTTTCTTGTTTTTTTCTGTAATATCTGTGATTTTATCAATAAGTTTTAAACTTGAATCAAACTTAAAGATATTATTATCACTGCAAGCTATCCAAATAAAAGAGTCAACAGGATCGATTGCTAAACTTACAGGTGAAGAAGTTAGAATGTTGTTAAGATTAAACTTACCTAAAAATTTTCCATCACTACCAAACTTAAGCAAACTCTTATTTTTCGAAATTGTATAAATATAACCAAATTTATCTGAATCAATATCTATTGATCCATATAAATCAGCATTTTTTATATTCTTTAAAATATTACCTTTTAAATCTAACTTTAGTAACTTACCACCTTTAGAATCTGAAACCCAAATATTGTTATCTTTATCAATGAGAATTGCTGAAGCTTCATTAAATCTTCCCTTTTGAGGTATTTCTCTAATATTTTTACCGTTGTCAGTATATAATAGAATGGAATTTCTTTTTTCGCTAATAATTCCTTCATACCTTGTTTTGTTTTTAGAAATTGCTAAACTTCCAGGGTTTTCAACCGATATGAGGTAATTAGTTTTACCATCGATATCATCAATAGAAACCACCTTATTATTTAAAGGATCTGAAATTAACAAATAACCTCCGCAGGGACAAGAGCATATATCTTCTAAATATTTTATTTTAAACTCGGTAGAGATATCTTTTATACAATATCCATACTTTTCCAAAACAATTATCCTTTTTGTATAGTTATTTCCAACATATAAAAATTGACTCTCATTTATTGAAATATGTATATAGCTATCTTCTGTAGCTGAATTTAATTTAGAAAAACTGGTTAAAACAAATAAAATAATTAAAAAAGTGAAAATAGATTTCTTCATTATTTAAACCTAAAAGAATTAATTATATTATTAAAAATATCTTCATATTTAAGGTTGTATCTTTCAGGAACTTCTGTAGTAATAACAACACCAATCTTTTGATCTTTGGATACAACATAGATGAGATTAACAAAGAGAGTTACATATGGAGCAGATTCAGTAGGCTTTACAACTGTTTTCAAAGAATGCTTGATAGCAGGAATACCTGAAATTGTTAATTCCTTCTCTCCACCATCTACAAAACCAGGAAGAAGCTCTAATCTATTTTGACTTTCAACTGTTTTTTTAAATTCAATAAGATTACTATTAACTTCAGGGTTGAAATCAAATTTTACATTAACGAAATAAGCATCTTCTATAGGTCCAGTAACTGTAACATTGTTTTCTTTAGTGTTGGCAGACCAATCTTTTGGATATTCAAACGTAAAATATTTATTAGAAAATACTTTATTTGGTGAAGGCTTACTACAAGAACTAATAAAAACTACAATCAACAAAATCGACACAAATATAACTCTAATTTTTAAATTTACTTTTCTTTTTAACATTTTCATTTATCGCCTCTTATTCAAAAAGATACAAATTATATTTTCTATTTCTAATAGATAAAATCAATTCTATTATTAGAAATAGATTTTAATTTTCTAAAAAATAATTATAAATAACAAACCATAAATATTCCTTCAAATATTTCTCCAAAAATGAGTAGATACCAATTATAATAAGCAAGAACATATTGATAAATTAGATGCTAAATCCTTATTAACTCTTATTAACTCAAAGCGTTAGCTACCCGCTTTAATTTCATTTATACCGCTTGAATTAAATATACATCTTCAATTTTTGGCTTTCAACTCTGTATATACTAAACTTTAATTAATCTCTTTTACCTTTTTTCTTGGAATTAAAATTATTTACAATATTAAATAATTTTGTTTGTGTAATTGCACTTCTTCTTGTTAAATTACTTGAATATATTTCAGCAGAAAAAAAGTCTTTCAATGAGCACTAAGGTTTTAATTAACTTTACTCCAGAGATATAACTGAAGTAATATTACTTTACCCTGACTTAAAGGTTGATAGACAAATTTGTAATATGACCACAATACAGAAAGCTTTATTTGACTTATTTAATCTTTCTAAATTTACTTAAATATTTTTTAGATAAATATTAAATAATTAACTCTTAAAAGATAAGTAATTTCGTAGATAACTGTATTTTACATTTTTAAACTAAAGTTCAATTAGAATCTATCAGATTA
>JAGPKI010000056.1 GCA_018054005.1 Caldisericia bacterium | reverse complement strand
CTACCCTTTATGATAACTGGTACTGTCCCTCTTCCTGGGTCTATTTCTTTCTTTACTCCATTAACTGTCATATATTTATTGTTAATCTGGAGGATAATTATGATTTTACTTTCCTTAGCAAGGCAAATATCTTTAAAATATTGGTTTTGAAAACCAATATTAGTTATTTCATTCTTAGAGGGAGATATAAATAAGATATTTGGTATTAAGGAAAAAGAAAAAATGGTTGATATGATAAATAATAAACATAATACGTTCTTTTTCATATTTAACCTCCAGAAAAATATTTTTGTTTCTCCCAAATTAGTCCAATAAAAAACATTTTGCCATTTTAATTTAAGATCAAAAAAGAAACCTGTCAAGTTGCTGAATCACCTCAAGTAAAATCATTATGAAATATGTAATATCTCTCTATAAGCCAAGTTGCTGGTGGTGTAAAAGTAAAGTTATCGGTTAAAAACATCTATTTTCTCGTTCTGAAAGTGTAGTATTTTAGCAGATGTACTTATGAATATCATCACAACCGCTCTGTCATTCTAAACGAAGTGAAGAATCTCCTAATTTTATTCTTGTATAAAAGACATTCATTTCTTTTTTAATATCAATGTAATAAATTAATCCTAAAAATATAAAAAATAATAATAACATACACTTCTATAATAAACTTCTATAATAATGATCTGGTGTGGTGCAAGTGTAAATTGGTCACTTTTTACTTTACAACGTGATTTGGACGAAAAAGGAGTCGTAGATCCTTACAAATCAAAATTATTAAACATATGTTTTAATTAAATGTTTAATATAATAAATAATCTTATATTTTTGTCAATCTTTTTGGACATGATAAATTGAAATAATCTTGATTTATACACCGCTATAGTAGTAATTATAATAAATACTTATATGACCTAATTATAATTAATTTGAAACTTTTAAATAAATAAATGTATAATATATATAGTTAGTTTTATAAAGTTTGGAGGATTGAAAATTGAGTGCGAAGAATTTAATTGAAGCAAAAAGAGTAGTTAAGAGCCTTTTAAAAAAGGAACTTAGCGAAAAGCATATCACCTCAAAAAATATCTGTAATGACATAGCTTTTGTAAGGTCTGATAAAACTTTCTGTCTCGTAAAATTTATGGATAGAATAAATGATAATTTTCTTGAAGTCTTTCCGGTATTATCAAAAAAGATAGATTGGAATCGTTATGTAGTACTTGAAAAAGATATTTTTGAACGTTACTTGGAACAATTCGATAGCTTAAAAAAAGAGTATCCAGTTAAAGGGACAGTTATTTTTGTAATTAGAACTGGCGAAATTTATATGACCTCTCCATATGTACTCTATGGACTCAGTAATGAGTTTGATTTATTAACTCTTAATGGAAAAAAAGAAATTATTTGTTTTCCGACAGCTTTTCTAAGTGTTCCTGAGGGTCATGGAAAACCATATGATGAGATTGAAGCACAAAAAAGATTTTCTATCATTTCACAAATCAATTCAATAAATGAAGAGTTTGATGAGAATCTTGATGACTACGATGGCGATTATATGTCTGAATATAGCGATGAAGACTTCTTTAACTTTTTTCCAAGGGAAACGAGAAGAAGTTCATACAGAGACAACTCTCGATTTTCAGAACCTTTTCCTGAAGATATGAGAAATGTCGCAATTAACTTATTATATGAAATTTCCATGAGTCTAAAAGAATTAACCAAAGAGATAAAAAGTATTAACAGGAAAACTAACAAAGGAAAGTAGTGTACATTGTATTAGCATTAGGGAATCCTGGTGTTGAATATAAAAATACTCGTCATAATGTAGGATACAGAGTAGTAGAGAGGATTGCTTACGAGAATAGAGTAAAATTTAAGATTTCACGAGGTACTTTTCAATATGCAGTAGTTAAAGATAAATCGGAGAAAAGCCCTTCTTTTATTATTGCTAAAACTCTTACATTTATGAATTTGAGTGGAATAGCAGCGAAAGATTTACTCGAGGAATTCAAAGAAAGTACATCTTCTCTAATTGTAGTGCATGATGATATTGATTTAGACATCGGAACATTAAAAATTAAAAAAGATGGTGGAAGTGGGGGACACAAAGGTATTGAATCGATTTTTAATGCTTTAGGGAGCAAAGAATTTATAAGAATTAAAATTGGCATTGGAAGACCAGAAAATAAAGATGAAGTTATAAATTATGTTCTTACGCCATTCAAAAAGAGCGAGGAAAAGATAATCGATAATATGATTATAGAGGCGATAGAAACTATCTACGACTTTATAAATCAGGGGTTTGAATATGCAGCAAATAGACACAACTGTTGATTGCACTGATAGGTTATTTCTTTTAAATAATAATTTATTTGTAGATTTACAGCCATTTGATGAGCTTACTGATATATTTTTAAAAGATTCATTTGACCTCTCCCTTTATAATGTCATAGGTGCATCATCTGCTCTGATTGTAGCAGCCCTGGCTAAAAGTAATATAAAAATTACAATTATTACGGGTAGTGAAAGTGAAGCCCAAAAGTTTTATGCAAATCTAAGCGAGATATTATCTCCAACTCTTAAAGAGAAAGTATTAATTTTCCCTGATTCTACTGTTATTCCATATGAAAAAATATCTCCACCAGTAGATTTAGTAAGCGAACAGATAAATGTCTTAAGTAGGATTCTTAAAAATGAATTAAATATAATTATTTCAAGTGTTAGAGCCTTATTTAACCCTGTTATTTCTAAAAAAACATTATCTGAAAATATCTTATGCTTAAAAGTAGGAGACAATTTCAATCTATTAGAGTTTAAGGAGAAACTTCTTTCTTTTGGTTATTCTGTTGAATCAAGCGTAGATATGGTTGGAGAAGTTAGCTTTAGAGGGGGAATCGTGGATGTTTTTTCTCCATTAAATATATATCCTGTAAGGATTGAATTTATAGGTGATTGTATCTCAAGCATTAGATTGTTTGATCCAGCCACTCAATTAAGTATAAATAAAGTTTCGGCTTGCTCTATTTCGCCTGTTTCTCATATTGTTTTGGACCCCTTAATATCTAAAAAAATAACTGAAAATGTAGAAAGCTTGATAAAAAAACAAAAAATTAATTTAAACGAAACCTTGAAAACTGATATTGAAAAAATACAGAGAAGCGAGCGCTTTTCTGGAATAGAGCACTTTTTTCCCTTAATGCGAGAAAAGGAATATACCCCTCTTGACTATTTAAGTGATGATTTCACATTTTTTATTCTTGATTCTCCCTATGTTAAAGAAGCAATTAAAAGTTTTAAAGTGGAATCCCATGAAATTTACGAGATAGAGAAAGAGAAAGGCGAAGTTCTCCCTTACAACTTTTCTAAATACATAAATGATACCGAAAAAAAGCTTTTTAATTTAAAGAAAACTATAAAATTAGAGAAATTACCATTAAGCGAAAAACATGCAAATAATATGTATGCATTACCATTTAAACAAGCAGAAACTCTCTATTCCTCGGATTTTAAAGGAATTCTTAAAAACTATCTATCAGATGAGGGAAGAATATTTATTGCAACAAAGCAAAAAAAAAGAGTAAAAGAAATAATAGAAGGATTTGGCTTTTATACTGATAATCAAAATATAATTATTAATGATATGTATTTAAGTGAAGGTTTTACAATCCCTCCAAAAAAAATGACAATTCTCACTGATAGGGAACTTTTTGGCTGGAAGGGAATCCATAAACATTTTAAAAGATTTAAAGAAAGCATTCCTATTAAATCCATTGAAGACTTAAAGGAGGGAGATATCCTTGTTCATTATAATTACGGAATAGGAATATATAGGGGTTTGGTGATTGTTCATGATGCAGAAGGAAATGAAAAAGAATATCTATTAATGGAATATGCAAAAGGGGATAAGTTGTATGTTCCCCCAGAGCGAATAAATATGGTAAATAAATACGCGGGAGACGCTGAAAATATAAGTTTAAGTAGGCTTGGAACTGCTGAATGGGAAAGATTGAGAGAAAAGACAAAAAAGGGGGCAAAAGAGATTGCTGAAGAATTACTTAAACTTTACGCTAAGAGAGAAGTATCGGTTGGGAACAGATTTTCTAAAGATACTCCCTGGCAGCATGAACTTGAAATATCTTTTCCTTACGAGGAAACTCCAGATCAGCTTTTAGCTATAAGAGAAGTAAAGGCAGATATGGAAGACAAAAAAATAATGGATAGAGTTGTAACTGGTGATGTGGGTTATGGTAAAACTGAGATTGCCATAAGAGCAGCTTTTAAAGCTATAATGGATGGATATCAGGTTGCCTTACTTGTTCCAACTACGATTCTTGCCAATCAACATTTTGAAACATTTAAGGAAAGATTTGCCCCGTTTCCTATTGAGGTAGCCACTCTTTCAAGACTTGTCTCTCCAAAGAAACAGAAAAAGATTATCGAAGATATAAAAGATGGTAAAATTGATCTTGTAATCGGCACTCATAAGCTACTTTCAAATAACGTTTTATTCAAGAAGCTTGGATTGCTTATAATAGACGAGGAGCACAAATTTGGAGTTAGGCAGAAAGAAAAAATAAAGAAGTTAAGAGAAAATGTAGATGTTTTAACTCTTACAGCAACTCCCATACCAAGAACTTTATCTATGTTGGTGAGTGGCATAAGAGAATTATCGCATATAAGTACTTCTCCAGAAGGTCGAAAGCCTGTTAAAACCTATGTTATGCCTTATGATGTTAATGTAATAAGAGATGCTATAAAGTTTGAACTATCAAGAGATGGTCAAGTTTACTATGTTCACAATAGAATACAAGACATAATGAGAATTAGAGATGAACTTAATAAAATAGTACCTGATGTTAAAATAGGTGTTGCTCATGGAAAAATGTCAGAGGATGATATAGATGAAGTAATGACCTCATTTTTAAAAGGTGAAATTGATATATTGCTCTGCACAACTATAATTGAATCTGGAATAGATATACCAACTGTCAATACAATAATAGTTGATGAAGCCGATAGACTTGGATTAGCTCAGATGTATCAACTTAGGGGAAGAGTTGGAAGGTCCAATAGGAGAGCCTATGCATATTTTCTATACTCTCCTTCTCGCATGATCGATAAAAAGGCATATCAGAGGCTTTCAGCTATAAAAGATTTTGTGGAACTTGGAGCTGGATTAAAAGTTGCAATGAGAGATCTTGAGATTAGGGGAGCTGGAAATTTTTTAGGGCGGGAACAGCATGGTTACCTTAAAGCAGTTGGGTATCACTTGTATGTTCAACTTCTTAAAGAAGCAATTAACGAACTAAAAGAAGATAGTAAAAGTAGCGATGAACTTCCAGAATTTCCTCTCTCGGGTTACATTCCATCTTATTATATTAGAGACGACGGAGAGAGGCTCTCTGCGTATCAAGAGCTTGTGAGTATAAGAGATTTAGATGAACTAAAAAAAATTATAGAAGAATATAGCGATAAATACGGAAAACCTCCTGATGAGCTTAGAAAGTTTTACAGTAATCTTGAATTACGATTAATTGCATACAATAAAGGCTTAAATGCTGTTAAATATGACGAAGGATTAATATTCTTTAATTTTGATAACAAGAAACTTAATGTCAAGGTGGAAAATATTTCAAAGCTTGTAAAAAATTTTGGAAATAAAATTCGTTTTAAACCTGATGCTATAATATTAAGAAAAGAAGAGCTTGAATTTGATGAAGCTGTAAGAGGAGTTATGGAATGTCTGTAGAGTATTATTGGATAAAGGAAAATGTTCTTGCAATTGGACCATACCCAAATTTAAAGGATTTAGTTGATATAACTAAGTTGGGCTTTAAGGCAGTAATTAATTTAACTGAAGATTCAGCTAATAATGAGTTTATCGAAAACAATTTTCTCTCCCTTGTATGGATTCCTATTCCTGATTTTGGTGTACCTTCTTCTACCGACTTATTAACTTTTGTCCGTCATATGAGCTTTTTTGAAAGAGTTGGAGTTCCAGTATTTATGCACTGCCATGCTGGAAGAGGAAGAAGTGGTACACTCTCTGCTATTTATTTAATGATGAATGGATTAACTGCCGAAGAGGCAATTGATGAAGTAAGGAAAATAAGAGAAGGAACCATAGAAACTGATTTGCAGGAAAGATTTATATACTTTTCAGGAGAACTTCTTCCGGCACTTACTGATAAAAAAGACCAAGCCTTTTTTAATGCTAAAAGGATAGTTGAAATACTTCGGAAAAAATGTCCATGGGATATGTCTCAAACCCATGAGACTTTGATAAAATCTCTACTTGATGAAGCATATGAAGTTGTTGAAGCGATAAGAAAAAAAGATAATCAGGAGCTTAAAGAGGAACTTGGAGATCTCTTAATTCAACCATTTATTCAGGCACAAATCGAGGAGGAGAATGGTAACTTTGCAATATATGATTCGATTGAAATAATGATTGATAAACTCATAAGAAGACATCCTCATGTTTTTGGAGATGAAGTTGTTAATACTCCAAGCGCAGTTATGAACCAGTGGACACAGATAAAAATGATTGAAAACAATAACAAACAAGATACATTAATAAACGAAATAATAGAGATTTCGGAAGAAGCTTCATCTTACGGCTTTGATTGGGATAATTCTTATGATATTTTTAAAAAATTTGAGGAAGAATTATTAGAAATTGGTAATGCTATAAAAAGATCAAACCTCAGAGAAATTGAAGAAGAGCTTGGAGATGCATTCTTTGCACTTTTTAATATTGCAAGATTTTTAAAGATTGATCCAGTCAAATCTATCGAAAGAGGCAGAAGAAAGTTTGAACAACGTTTTAGACTTGTTCAAAAGATGCTTAAGAAAGATGGCAAAAACCCTAAGGATTTATCGCAAGAAGAACTTGATTATTACTGGAAAAGTGCAAAAAACAAAATTGAAGGGAGTTAAAATAATATGAATCCATTGATTGTTAGCACCTATCCACCAAGAAAGTGTGGAATTGCAACATTTACTTCTGATCTATTCGAGGGCATGAAAAGTGTTTCCGTGAAACCATTGATTTTAGCCATGATTAGAGACAAGGAAGAGGGTGAATACACTGAAGAAGTAATCTTAAAAGTACGGGAAGAGGAGCTAGATGATTATATTAATGCTGCAGAAGCAATAAACAATTCATCAATTGATATTGTAAACATTCAACATGAATTTGGAATCTTTGGAGGAGAGTATGGTTCTTATATTTTAGAGTTTGCAAAAAGACTTGAAAAACCCATAGTTACAACGCTTCATACAGTGTTATCCAAGCCGGATTCAAATCAAGTAGAAATTATAAGAAATCTCACGAAAATCAGTAAAAAAACAGTTGTTATGACAAAAGCAGCAATAGATATACTTTATTCAAGTTATGGAGTTAGAAAAGAAAGAATTACAGTTATTAATCATGGAGTTCCAAAGCTATCAATTTATAAAAGGCCATATTTAAAGAGAATATATGGCTATAAGGGGAAAAGAATAATTTGTACATTTGGCCTTATTAGCGAGGGTAAGGGACTTGAATATGCAATATCAGGATTTGCAAAAGTTGCTCCAATGTATCCTGATACAATATATATCATAATGGGAGAAACCCATCCAGTCGTTAAAAAACATTATGGAGAAGTGTATAGGGAAAAACTTTCGAACCTAATTCACAGTCTTAGTCTTGATGATAGGGTATTTTTGATTAATAGATTCTTAGATCAAGAGGAACTAATGAATTATCTTGAGATGACTGATATATTTATAACTCCTTATATTGGTTATGAGCAAATATCAAGCGGAGCTTTAACATTTGCAGTTGGAGCTGGAAAAGCAATAATTTCTACCCCTTATATATATGCAGTAGACCTCCTTAGCAATAATAATGGAGTTTTATGTAAGTTCAGGGACGATGCTTCTATTGCTGAAGCTTTAGACTACATTTTATCATCTTACGATAGACAAAGAGAATTTGAAAGAAGGACAAGAGCAATTGGAGAAACAATGCAATGGGATAATATTGCAAAGCAATATTTGAATTTATTTGATGAGATATTTGAAAATGATAAACAAAATAAAATTTGACCATTTATTTAGGCTTACCGACTCAACTGGAATATTTCAACATGCTTCTTTTGGCTTACCAGATTACTCTAAGGGTTACACAACTGATGATAACTCGAGGGCTTTGTTTGTCGCATTAAACTTATTTAAATTAACTCATGATCCAAGATTTCTTAATATTTCAGAAACTTACCTTTCTTTTCTTAAGTATACTCAGAGAGATGACGGATGGTGGCATAATTATGTTGGTTATAACAAAAACTATTTAGACGAAAAAAGTTCAGAAGATGCATTCGGTAGAGCATTTATGTGTACAAGCTATGCATTTTCAGCTAGTAACGAAAGAAGGATTAAAAAAAGTTCACAAGAGCTTTTTCATAAAGCATATCCTTACATTTTTACATTAAAATCACCGAGAGCCATATCCTTTGCGATTATAGGCCTTAGATTCTTGGTTGATACTGATTTTGGTAAAAATGCAGTTGATTCAATAGAGATTATGTCTGACAGATTATGCGAATATTATTACAAAACTAAAAAAGCAGATTGGCATTGGTTTGAAGAGATCATAGCATACTCAAATGGTTCTTTGCCAGCTTCTCTTTTTTTTGCTTATTCAGTTCTTAATGAAGAAAAGTATTTAAATGTAGGACTAGAAACACTCAATTTTTTAACTAAAAATCTTTTTGAAAAGAGATATCTAAAGATTATAGGAAATGAAGGGTGGTGGGTACATGGAAAAAATAAAGCAGAGTTTGATGAACAACCAGTTGATGCCGGAAGTATGGTCTTTGCTTATAAGGTTGCAAAAAAAATAACTGGCAGTAGTGAGTATGATAAATATTTGAATCTTTCATGGGGTTGGTTTTTTGGTAAAAATTCATTAAACATGAGCTTATATGATAATGAAACTGGTGGATGTTTTGATGGAATAACGAGATATGGAGTAAATGAAAACGAAGGTTCAGAATCATTAATTTCTCTCCTTGGATCATATATCATAATTAACAATA
>JAGPKI010000055.1 GCA_018054005.1 Caldisericia bacterium | reverse complement strand
CAAATTGTGAAAGCAGATTATCTTCTATTGATACTCCAAATCTCACAAGCTTGCTCATATATTTCTCTCTTTCATAAACTTTTAAATAGTGTAACACTTAATATAAAATTCGTGCTACTATTTAAGTTTACAATTATTATTAGTTTATTCAAGATAAGGTTCAATTTACCAAAAAATAATTAAATCAAGAAGGATAAATCTAATCTATAAATTAAAATATAGCAAATAAATTTTCTTTCCATTAAAGGTTTAATGTCTTAAAAAATTATTATTTTTTATTTAATTGATTAAAATAGCTATAATATAAATATGATGGAAAAAAAGAAGCCTTCGTTTAAAAATGTTTTTATAATATTAGCCTTAGCTCTTTTCTTTATAACAATTCAAGGGTTTTACAATAAGCAATTGCTTAATTACATAAATCTGAAAATTGAAGAAATCGAACTAAAAAACATTTCAAGAGTGAGGAGAAATGACTCTTATGTTCAGAGGCTGGAAATAGATAAACTCGAGGATGAAGAAAAACAGAAAAAAATAACCTATGAAGAAATTGCAAAAATTGATAAAGTTCTTTACAGAAGAGAAATAACAATTAATATTGGTAACGAAGAATCTCTAAAAGATTATCAAATCTGTTTAACTATAGATACACAAAAATTAATAAGAGAGGAAAAGCTTTCATTTGACTGTAGAGATATTTATTTCACTGATTCGGACGGAACTACACTTATTCCTTTTTGGATAAAGCGTGATTGTGGATATGAAAATTCAGAGATATGGCTTAAGTTACCTCAAATAAAACCCAATGAAAATAAAAAGATCTATTTCTATTACGGTAATAGAGACAGTAAACCACAATCAAGTTTTGAAGATGTCTTTACACCCAGAGAGCCTCTCGAATGTTGGTATTATTTTGATGAACCCGAAAGCACTGAGATTTTTGACTTATCTGGAAATAAGAAAAATGGTTATTTATCAAAGATAAGTTATGGTGGTTTGTCAGGTAATTTTTATGAAATTGATAGGCACTACATTTTCTTTAATGATTGGGATGCAAGATATGCAGAGAATGAAGAAGATATAAAAAAGGGTTGTGTATATTTTACCATTCCTTCTCAAAATTTAGACTTTGATAAATCAGAGGGGTCAATAGAAATGTGGATTAGACCATATATGTTTAATCCACATGAAGGAGATCTAAAAAGATTTCATAAGATTTTAACCGATACCAACAAAAACATTGAATTAGGAATTTTTCCTGGGGGAAATTTATACTTTTCACCATCTAATAGTGATTATTTTTATTACTCGTCCAGAAAAGAAACCGATAATTTTGATGTGGCAAATTTAAAAGTAGTTCCTGAAAAATGGAGCCACATATTGGTTACATGGAAGTTTAGCAATAAGGAAGTTAATTTCTATTTAAATGGAGAGAAGAAAACTAAACTTATAGAAAATATTAAAGATTACTGGTATGGTGGCGCAGAGACTGGAGACTGGCTTATTGGTAGCAGCTACCTAAATGTAGGAACAAATTATGTAGGGTATATTGATGGTTTAAGAATCTATAATAAAGCATTAGACGAAAGAAGTGCTAAAGAAGCATATAAATTTAATAGTAGAAATAAAAGGTTTCCTAATTTCTCTTTCGGTAAAGAAGAATTAGTTCTCAAAGAAGATATATTTAAAGAATTTGATTTTTCAAAGGTAATTAGACTAAAACCAGATTATAACATTAGTATAAATCTACATTATGCAACACCTTTGGATGAATGTGAATGGTTTGACTGGAGCCTATACCCTCAGGGGGAGAAAAATGCATTTTTAATAAACAAAAACGAAAAAGATTATATTCCTATTTTTGGTGTACCAAGCCACTTTTTTACTTACGAAGGAACAGAAACTTCCTTCCAAGATACATATTTACTTTATTATATTGGGCTAAAATTTAATAATCCTGACCTTATAAAAGACCTAAAAATAGAGTTTAAAGAAATAGAATCTTATGAAGATCATTACTTAAATTTAAAGAATTTAATTCTACCTTCTGCATATGCATGCGGTCCAGGTTATTCGTATAAAATAGTAGGGGAATCTGAACTTGAACTTTTAGAGAAGAATGGCGACATATATTGGTATAAGCTTAAAAAACCAATTCTTGTGAACAAGAAAACAAAAATGATGCAGCTATATATAAAAACTACTAATAAAGAAGGATTCTTTTCATTGAAGATTGAAGATATGATTTTTATTAATAAAAATAAGAGATTTACCAAGCCTACTTATTGGCAACATTCCGAAAATGAAAAATTTTACTATGGAAACTATCATCCAGTTCCAGAATACCGAGCCTGGTTTGCGAGAGAAGAGAAAGGGCTTATAACCTTTAAACAAAGCAAAATTAATAAAGCATTAGTTTTATCTTTTGAAAATCGAGGAGATGACGAAATAATTATTGATGGAAAATCCATCGAATATATTGAAACGCAACTAATTGATCGCAGAATTTTGAATTTTCAAATAGTTAGTCCAAGAGGAGATGTATTATTTGATATATCAATGAGTCACATAAAAGAAAAAATAAATGGTAAAAAGATAAAACCAGGAGAATCACTCGATATACCATTATTTTACCCCTCTCCAAAATTAAAAAGTGGAGATTATTTCATAACTGCCAAAACTGGAGAAAAAACAGATGTCAGATTGCTTGATTCAAATAGAAAAATTATTAATTGGTCCTTGGGAGATAACTCATATCACTATTATGATACCTTTTTCCGGGACACAATTGATATAAGTATTTGTGAGTTTCGCATCCACGATGATTTATCTATAGAAATTATACGTTACCCATAAAACATTAGGTGTATAAATGCATTTGAAATTAACTACTATTTGCCTAATTATTTCTGCCACATTATTGTCCATACTTATATTCTTTTTATTGGACAAGCCACTGCTTACAAAAGAAGAATCTCACAAGATTCTAAATTTATTAGAATATAGCGAAGAGAGCAATAATCCAAATTCAATCACAAGTTTAAGTGAAAAATTGGGGCAGAATTTTATAGTAGGAATACCAACAACTCAAATTGATGATAAAACAATAGAAATTTTGCACCATATAAAACCTGCTGGAATAGTTCTTTATAGTAGAAACTTCGAATCTTTTTCACAGTTAAAAGAACTTATCTTAGAGTTACAAAAAATTTCAAAAGAAGATTCCAATATGCCATATTTTATAATGCTCGACGAGGAACCAGAAGGAGCACTAAGAGTGGGCTTACTTAAAAATATATTTTCCCTTGAAATGCCTCAATGGAAAAAAATTGAGAGAGATATAAACATTCTCTCAAGCTTAGGAATAAATGTAGAATTAGCACCTCTTGCAGATTTCCCTTTTGACAATAATTCATTTGTTGCAAGGCGAATACCAGTTAAAACAGTTGAAGAATTAGTCTCTTTTAATAGAACTTTTATTAAAATTCTTAAAGACTATAAAATTTCAGCAACTTTGAAACATTTTCCTGGAATGGGAATTTTTGAAGATGATCCACATAATAAATTCCTGCATTCGAATATTAGCGAGAACTCTCTTAAAAAATCAATAGATATATTTAAAGATGGAATTAACAATGGCGCTGATTTTGTGATGACTTGCCACGCAATGTATGATAATTTAGACTCTGAAAACCCTGCTACATTCTCGCGCACAATTGTAACTGACATTTTAAAGGATCAACTTAACTTCAAAGGTATTATCGTAACAGACGACATCTCAGATATGCCTCTGTCTATTAAGGGATTAGACCTAACTGATGCAGGCATAAAAGCGCTTAAAGCAGGGCATAACTTAATAATGTTTTCGCATAATTTAGATAAAACAAAGGAAATTTTTGATGAAATCCTATATAAAGTAAATACAGATCCAGAGCTAAAGGCTATCATAGAGAACAATTATCTAAAAATCATAGCTTTTAAAGATAAAAATTTAAATATCAAAATTAAAGCACCATAAATAGTTTACGAAATGTAAATTGACAATTTAGTTCTCTTAAAGTTTAATTAGAAGAAAAATTAAATTTGGAAGGAGAAAAATCAATGAAATCGAATTTCAAAGAGTTCTTGCTTAGAGAATTAAATGAAGTGAGAAAAGAGTTAATTGAGACTGCATCAAAAATCAAACTTCCTGAGTATGATTGGCATCCACGCTCTGATATGAAGTCAGCAAAAGACTTACTCGTTGAAATATGTGGATGCGAGGTATGGATAAATACTTTAATGAAGGGAAAACTTATTCAGTGGGATGAAGCTGAAGCTAAAGTAAAAGGTGAAGATTTGCAATCAATTCTTAATGAGCTCGATAATGCAAGGAAAGAAACCATTGATTTCTTAAATAGCAAAACTGACGAAGAGTTATTTAATCCTATTGAAAACCTTCCTCAAGATATTAAAGATTATTGGAAAGGAGATATTATCCCTGCTGAGGCAATTGAATTTACACTCAGACATGAATATTACCACTTAGGTCAATTGATTTATAATAGATGGCTACTTGGCTACAACCCTTATAAAGAATAATAAAACTAATCCTTTTAAACTTGCCCTTTCTGTATTAAATTCACTCTCCTTGAAAGTATAAAAGAAAGAATAAGAGTAGCTGCTAATATCGAAGCTGTAGTAACGACATTAGGAATTGAATTGCTTAAATTTACTTCAACTGGACTTGTCTCAAACCAGCCTACTATTGAAATATCATCAAAATAAATGATATTGCGATCTTCTGTAAGTATAAATTGATTTGTTAAAAGAGCTTTTTCATCTGGTGACCAACTGCACAATTTTAAACAATGCATGGGTCTTGTAATACTAAAATATCCTCTAATTGGAGGAAAATCCATCATAGTTAAATAAAATACTATTTCATTAGGTACACAAAAATATGTATTTTCTGCTGTAAATGCAAGTTTTTCTCCAGTCGGTGACAGCAAGAACTGAATTACACTATCTGCATTTGGCTCTAAATTAGTTATAGAGTTATCATTTAAATTAAGGATATAAATATTCCGCTCAATATTTTTGCCATAACCTTTATCTCCGCGAAACAATACTATTTCATCATTTGGATGTTTTTTTAGATAATATATACCATTAAATTCAGTTTCGATTTCCAATGAATCATTATTATCAATATCTATTTTATAGAAGCTTAAATTGCTACTTTTTGCACTACAACCTACAAATAGTATTTTATTTTCTGATAGCCAGCAAATATCAGGAATTGCATTATCTGAATCCTTGCATTCAATCTCTTTTATCTTTTCTAATTCATCATTATCTTTAAAGGCAATATATACAACATAATTCTTACTATTTTTACCAGTAAATAAAAGCTTATCTTCATAAGGAGACCAGAGAAAAGATTTTACATTAAGCCCATCAGGGCTTATCTTTTTTATATTTTCGCATGCATAATCAGCTACATAGAGAGCTTTATTTCCTTTATTGTCTATGTCAAAAGCAATCAAACTGCTATCATTAGACCATTGATACCAAATGCTTTGGTTAGAGGTTATATCGATTTTTGAGGTTTTTCCTTCAAAAAATGGAATAATATTTAAGTAATAATTTTTCTCTTCGGTGCTATTCAATTCTTCATACTCACAAACGTATGCAAACTTTTCGCTATCAGGAGACCACTTCCCTGAAACAATATTTAAATCTCGTTCTTTAATCCAAGAATATGTTATTTCACTTTTTATCACATTTCTATCCGACAATAAATTAATAGATAAAAATAATTTTGAATCTTTCTCTGTTTCAATAAGGAATTTTTCAGCATTACAAAGAATTAAAATCTTCTTCATATCTGGTGATAACCACGCTTGTTCTACCTTTACATTAGATTCAATGCCTTGATATAAGTAATCATTATAAAATGATAACCACATAATAGTTTTTCCATTGTCTAACTCAGCTCTTATATATATTTCATAAGCTTTCCCAATCTCGGTATCTAATTTATAAAGTTTCCCATCTTGAATAAATAGAAGATAATATTTTTGAGGACTCTTTAATAATTGTCTTGAAGCAGATGATACATTTGCAATGCAGAAAGAAACTAAAAATAGAATAAAAAAGGCAGTTAAACATCTCTTCATAATGCTCTCCTTTTGAATCCAATCTCCTGGTTAAATTTTAACTCATTTAAAATAAAAATAAATACCAGAAAAAATTATCAATTCTAATTTATAATTAAATCTGAAATGTGATAAAATCATCATAGATACACTTTATATTTTTCATTAAGAGAGGATTAATTAAAATGTTTAGGAAACTTACTGGATTCGTTGTTTTAATTTCCATTCTTTTTGTTTCCAATTCAATAAATTCAATATATTCTTTTACATTTTTCCCTGAAAGTGAAATTCTCACAAAATCGAAAATAACAGGAATTTACGATGCAGGAAAAACAGCTCGCTTTGGAGATCTCCAGCTAACAGAGGATTCAATATACAAGAATAGATTTCTTTACTTACCTAATTTTGAAGATTCTATAGCAACATTTGATTTAATCACTCGTAAACTAAAAATAGAACTAAATGACATAAAAAGTGAAACTCCATGTTTAATATCTGGAAATTATCTATATATTAGCGTTCCAGACTCTTCTTTTCTTTGTATAAATCTTAAAACCAAGAATGTTAAGTGGTCTTTTGATAAGGATAAAGAAAGCATTTGGATGATCCCTGTAATTTATAAAGATTATATTCTCTTATGTACTGAAAGTGAAATAGTTCTCTTGAATAAGGAAGACGGAAAACAAATATGGAAGTTTAGAGGGAAAACTTCACATAGACCTGTTATTATTGAAGATATGATTTTTGTTGAAATTAACGAAACACTTAATGCTATAGATTTAAAATCAGGAGAAATTAGATGGAAATACAAAACATCTTGTAAGGTTAGCACGCCTCCTCTAATTTATAATAATCAATTACTTCTTTTTTGTGAATATGGGAAAATAGAGATACTAAACATCAATACAGGTGAAAGTATTAAAAAAATAAAAGTTATTAATGCTGAATTTTCAAATTGGGATGAGCCTCCTGCTGTATCTAATGGAAATATAATTTACTTTACAGATGTATATGGAAATCTTTATTCGCTTGAATATGCTGGTGGAAAAATCTCATTGCTATACGAAGCACCATATTTTACCACTAATATTGAAAGAACTTCATATAAACCATCATTAGTAGGAAATAAACTCTATCATAGAGACGGAGAAGATTTAATTGAGCTTGATATAGATACTTACATTATAAATTGGAAATGCAAGATTGATTCTTTTTCTTTCCAATCTCCAATCTTCTTAAACAGAAATAAAATTTATTTATTTTGTGAGAAATCTCTTGATGACCTTATTCTCTATTCTATTAAGATCGAAAAGAGCGATGAAAAATGGGTAAATGAAATAAAGGGTAATCTCTTTTGCTCGCCAAAAATATGGAAAGACAGATTATATATAATGAGAGATTCTAAACTTCTGGAATGTTACAAAAAAGATAATGGTGAATTTTTATGGAGTGTTAAAGTTCCTACTAAAGTAGAAAACCTTTTTCAGATTGATTCCGACAGAATATTTATTGGTGATTATAAAAGTATTTTTGTTTATGACTATTTGAGCGGAAAACTAATAAAAGAAATCAAATTTACTGAAAACAACGAATTCAAATATGAATCTTACTGTGTTAAATGTAAAAATATTTATCTTTTCATAGAGGATTATGTGAAATCCTATGATATAGAAACAGGAGAAATGATGTGGGAGACTTTTATTTTCTCGTCTCCTGAATTTCCGCTTGTACAGCAAATAAATGACTTATTATATGTTTCTTACATGGATTTCATGGAAATTATATATTATCTCCGCTGTATTAATCCAGAAAATGGTCAAAAGCTCTGGGAAATTTCATCGGACTATTATTTTGAACAGTTAGAAATTAGGAATAATGTTTTGTTTTACTATGAAGAAAACTCTGTAAAAGCAATAAATATATATGATGGAAACCAACTTTGGAGGACCAATATACCTTGTTTTAATAAAAGCATTAAAATAACTTCAGATAGTAAATATTTATATGTATGCTTATCTTCCATTACAAATAATATTTCCTCTTATATGCTCGATATAATTTCATTATCTATAGAAGATGGTAAAGAACTTTGGAGTGAAACGCTGATTCATTCTTTCGGATTTGGTTACAAAGTGCAACTTATAAACATTAAATGCATTAATAGTAATATAGTTTTGTGTTTGAATTCGATGTCTTTGCTGACCTTTAACAGTATAAGTAAAAAATTTCTCTGGGTTTATTATCCAGAAAGTGCAATTAATGAATATTTTCAAATAGATGAAAATACTTTATATCTTAGCACAAGAGCAGGATTTATATATGCGATAACAATTTAGTTCATCTTGTCAGTTAGTTCTATATTGGCAACTTAATCTTTATCTCTAATTTTATTTCGCAACTCTTTGCGTTTTTTATGGCATAACCTGAGAAATCATTATTGAAATAACAATAGACATCAAGTCCTTGCGTAAGCCATTTTTTAATTCTTTTAGCCCACACTTATCTCTTTATCAGAATAATTTGAACCATATTAAGTATCTTTCCACCATGCATTCTTATGTATACAAAGCTTCCCGTAATTTCCAAATTTAGTTGCCACATAGGTGAATCACTTGAGCAGATAATAATATTACTATAATTCCCTAAAAATTCATAAATTTCTTCATCAAACCAACTTTCATTGCGAAACTCAAATACAAAAATACTTACTATCAATTCAGTAAGTACCTCAACAAAATTTGTTCCAGCTCCCTAATTGATTGGACAGAGATTAATCCTATTAAGGATTTACTCCTAATTGTATTTAATATTAAACCATTTGACTACAAAAGAGACAAAAAGCTCTGTAGTATATAACTAAAAATAATCCCCTGATTTTATCAAGGTAAACCTTGGTTAGTTTGTGAAGTTGGGATAAACAGTAGAACTCCGTCACTGTAAGGTTTATTTTAGAAAATCTGGTTGCAAATATTGTTTGAAACAGAAAACATTTGTTAATAATAATCTTTTAGTTTTATAGATTTATAAATAAATTAAATGGAGACTACATAACCATCTTCATCCAAATATAATTCTTTTTCGTCTTTTAGAG
>JAGPKI010000054.1:1568-9547 GCA_018054005.1 Caldisericia bacterium | reverse complement strand
TCTCTCTCTGCTTGTGGAAGGAAGAAACAAAACTAAAATTACTCTTAGACATTTAAATTAATACTTCCTTTCCATAAAATTTTTCAAAACCTTCTAAATATTGTATCAATCTATAAGTTAAACCTGAATTTATAAAAGTCAAGAAAAAAGAGTGAAAAAAGTAAGAAAAAAGAAAAAGACAATATTTCATTATTTAAAGAGTGACAGAATTGTCATTTTTACACCACTTATATATATGAAGGGTATTTTTATTTTCTAAGAAAGTATGAGAAAATCAGTCAAAATAAACTCATATTTATCAGATAACTAAAAACAAATAAATATAAAAAAATCTTTTATTTATACTTGAATTTTAGAAGATTGTTTTTATACTCTCTTAGAAAAGTGTTCTTTAAAGGGTAATGTGACTAACTTTCCCAGTGAAGGCTCACTTTTTATAATTGGTATAGGAAAGGAGGTTTTTGGATGAATATTTATGTAGGGAATTTGGCAAAAGATGTAAGTGAAGATGATTTACGTAGTCTCTTTGAAGCCTATGGGCAAGTTACGTCAGTTACAATTTTAAAAGATCGTTTTACTAATGAGCCTCGCGGATTTGCATTTGTAGAAATGCCTGATGAGGAACAAGCAAAAGCTGCTGTTAATGGTCTTAACAAAAAACAGGTTAATGGACAGTATTTGAGTGTAAATGAAGCAAGACCAAGGACAGATTCAAGAGATAGCAGAGGAAGAAAGCCTTTCAGACGTTATTAATCGTTGCTTAATTTAACTGAATCGAAGGTTGGGGTATAAAGCAAGCTTTAATATGGTTAAAAAAATAAAGGAACGCATTGAGTGAAAAAGATATTAATCTTCATTATTCCTGTGCTTCTTATTATTGTTTCAATATTTAGCTTTCAAGCTTTTCAGAAATATCACAAAGCTTTTTATAGTTATTCTGGTGGTATATCTGGTGCAAATAGACCTCCTTCGAAAATGGAGAGAGTTTCAGATACTCTCGCTATTGTTCTTATAGATGGTATGTCTGAAGAATTATTTCAAAGAAGCAAAATTTATAATACATATAAAGCTTCTTCTGTAAGTGGTGAGTATCTACTCTCTCCTGTTAAAGACAGAAATTATCTTTTACAGGAACTTTTGACAGGTGCAAAACCTGATGTTGGTGGTTATCTATCCGGTTTTCCTTTCGGCGCTGATAATCTTATAAAAGTGTGCAATGATTATGGCCTAAAGGTTGTGGTAGCAAGAAGCCCTAATTCAAATCTTGTTTTTGATAGTGTTGGATTAGTTGATAAGGATATAATTTCTGATACTGATTCTCTGAGGTTAAAGGAGTTTACCGAAGATATTTCTAAAAATAAATATGAACTTGTTATATTTGAATTTAACTCCCTACAACTTGCCAAAGATAGAAAAGAATTAGATGAAAAACTTACTCTCATATCAGACCAATTTGAATTAATCAAAAACTCTCTAACACCTGATTCTATTTTCTTTGTTGGTGCATTAAACCCTAATAATAAATTTACAAAAATTAAATCGCCATCAAAGTATTTTCATAGTTCTTTTATGTTTTACGGTGATAAAGTAAACAAGATTGACACTCCTATTACTGCAAATAGTGAGGATATAACTTCAACATTTTCTTTTCTTTTAGGACTTCCGCAACCCACAGGTTGTATGGGAAAGCCTTTGGTAGAATTTTTAGATTTAGAAGAATCTGATAAATTTTCAAGGCTTAATTATTACATTCATGATTACATTCAAAACTCTATATTTCACCTTTCATATTTTGAGGTTGATGAGGTAATCTCTGAAGGCTATTATCTTGAATCATTAGACCTTTTAGATGTCAGTAAACCAACTAATATTTCTGAGATGGAGGCAAAAATTACATCCATTAGAGAAAAATTTGAAAGTTTTAGAACAGCAAAAAGAGAAAAAGAAAATGTTAAATATATTTTAATATCTATTATTGCTATAATTGTTTCTCTTGCTCTATGGCTTATATTTCTTCCCAAATATTGGTTAGGTTATGTATTTGGTGTGCTTCTATTTATTCTATTTTACATATTCAATTACATTGTTTTCGGCAGAGGTATATGCTTTCCAGAGCTTGCTTATTTTAACTTTAAATGGCTTCTTTTTTACATATTGCCTTCAATTGCAATTTCTTCAGTTATTGTATCTATAACCTTGACTTTAATTAGCGGATATGTTTTTAATGTTACATTTAAAAACATTATTTTCTCTCTTTATGCTGCAATTTCTACTGTTTTGTTTTTGATCATAATTGAATCTGGAGTTTTGATTCTCAAAGAAGGGGTATTTCTCGGTAGTGTGGTGCCGACAGTATACGCTCAATTTCTTATATTCAGAAATATGGAATTCAGTTTTCTTCTCTCGTTCATTCTTGCTTTGATGGTTGGGGTTTCTTTCTTTATATACTGGCTATCAGTAAGATTAGAGAGAAATGACAAAGTTTAAGTTTTTAAAAAAATCTTTTGTAGTTAGCTGGATAATAGCTCTTCTATTCATACAGATTTTTAAATTTCCTATCTTTAAGTTAACTAAACCCATTTATGCTTCATCTGATTTGATTTTAAATATTGAATCAGATGATAATTTTATCGTAATGAATCAAAAATATGCAAATTTATCTTTAACTGCTAACCATGCATCTTTTTTAACAATTAAAGCTTTGGTGGATAAAGATTTGTTCCTAATTGAAAAAAACATCTCTCTTGCTCAAAACATAACTAAGGAAATAAGTATCCCGATCTGCTACCCTTTAGATAAAAATTTTAGGTTAATTTTTTCATTAGAAACGATCGATGGGTTAAAAAGCACTATTTCTACAAAAGATTTTATCGTTAAAAAGATAGTTAAAGGTTCCTATTCAATAAGCGGAAGAGTTGTACAGTGCAGCAAAACGGAAAAAATAGGTATTGAGGGAGCAAAAATAGAAATAAAAGATGGCCCAACATATTCTTCCTCAAAATCTTGCGATGATGGTTATTTTAGCCTTGATAACCTTTTAAGAGGAACATATAAAATTGCAGTTTCTCATAAATGTTCTTCAGCATTAATTGAAAAAATAGTAGTTGTTGGGGAGAAAACTGCTTTTCTGGAGTTTTGTTTAAGCACCTATGGCATTCCAGATATTGATTTATGGCTTAATAAGCCTGATGGAAGTAGCTATGAGTTAGGCGAAAGAGCTACAATTTTTATGCGTTCTTCATTTGAATTAAATGTAGACCTTTATTTAGAAGATGAAGTTGGTTTGGTTAAACCTATCCTTATAAATAATACATTAAAAGAAGGAGTTATTCACAGTTTTTACTGGGAAGTTCCAAAAGACGAATCTTTAGGTAAAAAATTCTTAAGGTTAGTCCCTAAAGAAAAAAATCTATGCGGAGAGGCAAGATATGCAATAGAAATTGTTAGTGATATTCGCTATGGAGTAATGAGAGGTAAGGTTACTTGTAACGACCTACCCGTAAAAAATGCTTTAGTCTACCTACCGCTTCAGTTTACAGATCAAGTTAAGACTGACGCCTTTGGTAGCTATGAGATAAAAGGTATCCCATCTGGCATACATGTCGTGAGATGCTCAAGTGATGGCTTTAATACAGTTGATATTAGAGGAGTGGAAGTTAGGAGAGGTAATATTACCTCCAATGTTAATTTTTCTCTCACTTCTGAGAAAGTTTCATTTAATATCTATCCTGGTACTATTAAAATATCAAATTTTGAACATAGAGAAAAAGATTTTGAGATAGAACTTTCATTGGATGGGGGTTTTCTTAAAGATGCAAAAATTCAAAAATTAGAAGGCCCCGAAGGAATAAACATTGTTCAGGCTGAAGTGCCATTCCTTCTTGGAGAAACAAGAATCCTTACATTACATATTTCAGATAAATGTATTCCTGACGAATATGATGTAAAATTTAGAATTGGTAATGATTCAGATAGTACTGATCTTTCCGGAAAAATAATTATTGCTGGATTATCTTCAGGGACTTTTGATGGGAAAGTAATACCAAATAAAATTACTCTACCTCAGAATGAAGAAGCCCAATATATCCTTTTAGCAGAGAAATACTCAAACTTTTCTTATCCATTAGAATTAAATATTTTAAACTTACCACCATATTCAGAAATATCTGATAAAAATTCATTAGTTCCACCAGCACAAATTAGTTTTAATTTAAAAACTTCTTTAAGCACTCCTCCTGGATTATATAGCCTTATACTTGAAGTTAAAGGAGGAAATCAAGTAATATATTTCCCTTTTCAGTTGGAAGTATTAAAAGCTGGTGGAGAATTAGTTTCTATACCAGAGAATGGTTGGCACCCCATAATTATCCCAGGTAAAGAAGAAATCATACCAATACACCTGTTTGCGGATAAAGGAGTAACGCAAAATGTTAGAGTAAATATTGACTACGGTCCTCAATGGCTTAATATCACGGAGAGAAATATTGGAGAAGTTTCTTACAATGGCAAATTTACTTTTATTAAATTTGCTCCTCCTAAAGATTTGTTCCCAGGTGGCTATGATTATTCCATAAGTTTTACCTACGGACAAAGAAATGAAGGTTTTCTTAAATTTAGTGGGAGAGTTACACTGACATATCTTGAATTGGATGCTCCAACAAATTTAAGAGCAAAATATATTAAAGAAGATAATAAAGTAATTCTTACTTGGGGACCACCTGCAGAAAAGTCTGAAGAATCTATAGCCGGATACAATGTCTATAAAAGCAGTTATTATCCATCTTTTGAAAATAGAATTCCTATTAATAATACATTAATCAAAGATAGATACTTTGAAGATACTGACTTTAGACTAAACAGGAATTACTGGTATTTGGTTAAAGCTGTATATTCGGACGGCACTTTAAGCTCTGATTCTAATACTGCTTCAATCACCATTCCTCCTTTAGTTGAAGCAAATTTAAAGATGAGTATTAAAAAGGGTGAAGGAGCTACATATTTTACAGGGGAAAGCTTAAGCGTAGAATTTAGTGCAAATACTCAAGGCACATTGGAGGTGAGGCTTGTTCAGGATAGAATTCAGGCTTTAATTCTCACAAATGAAATAATAAGCAATTTGAAATATATTTTTAACATACCTATTCCTGGAATATATGGAAAAGTAAAAGTTCAAGCAAAACTAACAAACAATTTAGGAGTAAATGCTATACAAGAGCAGGAAATAATAATTAAAGAAAGTGTGGTAGGTAATTCAACGGTTAAAGGAATACTCTGGAACAGCTACTATGATTCTCCTATTGCTTTTTCTGAGATATTAATTTATAGTGGTGAAAGCATTGGAAGAGCTATCTCTAATGTGGATGGCTCTTTTGAGTTTAGTGACTTAAAAGATGGATCCTATGTTTTTGTCTTAGTTGATGGCTCTTTTAAAATACTTCTTGATCCAATTGATGTTAGGGGAGATTTGGATTTAGAAAAAATTGAGTTAGCTTTAAAGAAAGATAGCAACCTTATAGCATGGATGCCCAAAGATTATACTACTGTAGTTAAGGGAGATGAGATAAGGCTTAATTTATATTCAGCTGTTGATACATTAATAGCTGTTAGAATTGGCAACCATACGACTTTCAGAGATCTTATTTCCTTTAAAGAAATTATTTCTAAAAGAACTTATTCTGAGGGTTTTATTGTTCCTTATGATTTACCAAATGGTTTCAATTACGTTGTTTTAGAGGATCTCCTATCCGGTCAAAGACGCATCTTCCCTGTTAAAATTAAAGGGGGAGAAGAGGAATTATATGGAGTTGTTTTGGATTCTTTCGGTAATCCAATTAAAGATGCTACCGTTATAGCTTTTTTAGGTGAAGATAGTAATGTAAAAAAAACAAACGAATTTGGCTATTTTAATTTCACTGGTAGTTATTCAAAAATTATAGTTAAAAAGGATAGCTACTCAGAGAAAGAGCTTAGCACTGAGGGTATTAGAGAAATAGAAGTTAAACTTCCCTTTAGTAAAGGAGAGATTGAATGCTTATCAAATGTTATTACTTCTTCATCTGATGCAAATGAGGTAGAGACCAAGTTTTTAAGCAAAGGTGGAGCAATAGAAGATTTAAGTTTAAAAGTTAAATCAAGTGGTGAAAATGCTATTTTTGAAAAACATGCATTAGACCTATTTCCTGGATATATTTATGAATTCGCTTTAGAGGGTTTAGACCTTGGTGATGGAGCCAAACTTGAATTCACAAATTCCAATATTTTTAAAGAAATCGATATCAAAAGTGGTTTTAAGTATAAAATATTTGCTGATATATTTCCTGAATCAATTATATTAAAGCATGGGGAAGAAATAGAGGTTTCTCTTGATCTATATTCTTTTGGAACATACAAGAAAAGTTTTAGTTTAGGGTTCAGTAGCAGTTTAAATGAATTAAAAGTAAGCTTTGAGCCTGAAAGATTGGTTTTAGGTAATCTTTGCAAGGTTTATATTACTTTACCTGGTGAAGCAGAAGAAGGTTATTACCTTTTCAATTTCATTATTAAAGATGATGAAGAAAACGAATCAATTATTCCTTACTATCTCTATATAATTCCAAATGTAACTCCTAAATTAATTTCCAATGTCTGGATGCCTATGATTTATTTAGGAGTTAGTGATAGCCAAAGATTCTATTTCTCAGAAAAAGTAACATCTATCAGTATAGGTGATGCACTTTCTGGGTTATCATACAAATTTGAAGAAGATTATATTCAGATCTCAATAAACATTAGTAAAGAAGGAATCATAGAGAATAAATTTAGTTTTGTAGTTCAAGAGAATGTTGAATTAGAAATATATTTAAAAGTTCAAGTTGTAGAAAAAAAAGAAATTGTTCCTCTTAAAATTAATGCAAAATCCTCACAAGATGGAGTAGAAATCGAGATAAGTAATATAACTCCTTACTACTCTTATTTTGTTAACAGGACAAAGAGTATCGAAGGGATAAATTTTCTAAATATGTTCCCAGTTAGCGACAATCTTTATATTGACAAAACTGCTCAAGAAAGAAACATTTACTATTATTCATTATTCTATACTGATGGTTTGCTTGGAATTGGATGGTCAAATACCCAAAAAATAACTTATAGGAAATTTTTCTTAAATATTAATATAAAAGATGAGCTTTTAACAAATAATGAAAAACTTGTTGTAAGCGGCTCTGTTCCGATTGATACTAAACTCACTATAAATGATCGAATTATTCCTCTTTCCCAAAATGGAGCATTTAACGTAACCATATACCTTAAAGAGGGAGAAAATAAGCTTATTTTTAAGGTTTGGGACGATTTTGGAAATATTCTTTTGAAAGAGATAAAGGTCATACTTGATACTAATCCTCCACCGTTAGAAATTTTAAACTTTGTTGAAAACTATTTTGAAACTGTTAGTGAATCCTTACTGATTAGACTTAAGTCTGAACCAGGTGTTTTAGTTGATGTAAATGGAGTAAGAGTAAGTATAGACAAGCATGGTTTCTCTGAATATTTATTAAAGCTAAATATAGGAAGGAATGAATTTCTAATTACTGCGACTGATCTTGCAGGCAATCAGACTAAAAAGAATATTACTATAATAAGATTTAAAAAGATTATTATTATGGAACTTAAAGTAGGATCGAATACTGCTATAGTTAATGATAAATCTTTAACTTTGGATGTACCTCCTCAAATCATAAATGGTAGAACATTAGTTCCGATACGTTTTATTTCTGAGGCATTTGGAGCCGAAGTTATCTGGGAACCAAATACGAAAAGCATAAAAATCAGTTTTGATGGGCATTATATTATATTGAATGTTGGAAGCAACAAAGCAATAGTTAATGATAAATCTTTAACTTTGGATGTACCTCCTCAAATCATAAATGGTAGAACATTAGTTCCGATACGTTTTATTTCTGAGGCATTTGGAGCCGAAGTTATCTGGGAACCAAATACGAAAA
>JAGPKI010000054.1:0-1468 GCA_018054005.1 Caldisericia bacterium | reverse complement strand
CTTAGTTTTACTCTTAACTTAGAAAACTATTTTCTATATATACTGCATCCCCATTAAATATATTACGACGAGGCACTAAAAATATTAAAAAGAGTTATCTAATTGACGTGATGAAGAACTGTGTGGTTCAGGACATTATAAAGAATGTTATGAGGCATGTTACAGAGGTCAAACAGGAAGAGATATCGAAGATGACTGGAATTTACTTCAAAATTATGAAGCAATTTGTGGTGAATTAAGGGCAAGGAATTTTTTGACTGGAGTGGTAGTTGGAATTGGTGTTTTTTTGGAATTGGTTATACAGCTGCAAAAATTGCTGGTTTAGTTATTTTATGAATATGGACATTTGTTGGTGGTATGACAACAGCAGAATTAAACCGAAGAAGGGAAGAATTAGAAGGGAAAAATCCTTGGCTCAAAGATCCTAAAAAAGAGAAGAAGTTTATGAAGTAATGAGATACTGTACGAATAGGTGTATAATATATGATGGCTATGGAGAGGCTATTGAATAAAAGAAAATTTAAGCTTTTAACGGATGGGGTAAAGTTTTCCAAAAAAGAAATTAAGAGTATAGAAGTTTGGGTAAGAGTTGAAATAATTTTTTTCATTGTGGAAACTCTTTTTTGGATTTTATCAATATTTTCTCAAAATGTTGTATTAATTTTTCTTCTTCCTTTTATTCCTATTATCTATATTTGCTTTTTTTTACCCGCGCATAATGAATGGTGGCTAAACATAAAAGAAAAACCTTTTTTCATAGTTAAAAGGTTAACATGTGATTATAGATATATTTACATTCTTTCTAATAGCGATCACGAGTTTCATTTGATTATTCGACTAATAGAAACGATCCCATATATTGGAATTGACTCATATTTTGTAATAAGTTGCATAGGAGCTATCTTCTTTTCCCCATTTTATCTGTCTGTATACTGGAGTATCATACTTTCAATTCCCCTTCAGATCACTATATGTCTTTGGATTTTAATACGATTATTTCTATTAAGAAGGCTATCAAAAGTTTTCCTTACTATTGCAGAACAGGAGGAAAATAGAAATGGAATTTATTAAATTCATTGGTGCTTTACTTGCTTATATTGCAATTATTACAGTAATACTAAAAGCAAAATGGAAAGAAATAAATGAGAAAATAGAAGACTTCTATAAATATCTTGATTCAGATGAAAACTTTGAAGGATTTGTACATTTGAAAAAAGATGAAATATTTGTCAATGCTTCTAAGAGAGAGCTTTGAAAAACTCCTAAGTTTTGTTTGAAGTTATTTACTGTAGATTGAATTTCCCCCCATAAAAACTTGGCAAAGTATTCCTCCGAAAATAATTTATCCAAAATTATATCGGGTAAAGAGATTGAATTTAGAATATTTAGTTATATAAGAGGCATAAGAAAAGGATTAAAGTTATTATTTTCATGCTTGTGTTGTGACAGAAATACAAATAGTTGTTAA
>JAGPKI010000053.1:8111-9576 GCA_018054005.1 Caldisericia bacterium | reverse complement strand
CCAATCAATATTTCGTAAATTTACAATTAGTGCTTCCTCTGAAAATAATAATTCCAATATAAAATTATGATTGTTAAAGAAATTAGATTGTTTAATTATATAAGTGGCATAAGAAAAGGATTTAAAGTTATTATTTTCATGCTTGTGTTGTGGCAGAAATACAAAGAGATGTTAAAGTGAATAATATCGTTATTTCGCATGATACATTAGCTGAATGAATGTTTTCCTTAAGGTTGAAGAGCCTCTTCTATATTACCATCAACTGAAATAATTACTTCCTTTATTTCAGGAAATTGTTTCAAAGTTTGTGTAATTGCTGCTCTAATGGCAGCAACTCTACAGGAGCCACCGGGATTTAGGTTTGAAAAGTCAATTTTTGCGACTCCATCTTTTATGCTTATTTCATTTATTCTCGCTTCTTTTGGAATTGGACTTGAATAGCCTTTTCCCTTTTCTTCTTCTGTAGGACCCTGCAATAAGAGTTGCATTACGTCCCCTGGGTCAGTTAATATATGAACTTCTCTTGTTACTGGATAAACTTTTGTACAATCACTCATTTCTGGATCAAACTTAATATTACTAAAATAGAGAGAAACTGTCTTAGGTTCCAACTTTAAGTTTACAGAGACTTTATTTGCTTCTGAACCATCTTTAGAACTTTTTTGATAGACTGATAAAACAATCTCTTTCTCAGCACTTCCAGATAAATCAATATTAGATAAAGGAATACTCTTTTCAAAATAGCAATACTTTCCCTCTGTTTGCGGTAATTCTATAGAACCTTTTTCTGTATTATCTATTTTTACATACAAAGTTCCTAAATCTGCTCTTGCATAACCTTTTAGATTTATTTCAGCTTTACTTAAGGATTTCCCATCTACTGGTGAAATAATTACTATATCTTTTGAGCTTAGAATTTTTATTTGAGAGGCAAACAATGAATTAGGGGTTATTGCATCTTTTGATAGTTTCCCTGACACTTCGATCTCAAATTGAGGAATGAGGTATTTTAGATCAGCTTTTTCTCCATCTTCATTGAGGATTTTTGTTTTTTCAGTGGTCACTATGTTCCATTCGTTATTTTCCTTATCAGTTATAATAACTACTTTGGTGCTGAAGGAAGTATCTTTAATAACGCCCTGAACTTTTAATTTATCTTTATTTAAATAGTTATATATAAAATATCCACCGATAATGACTACAGCAATAACAATTATTATAATAAAACTAATACCCTTCTTCATATTATCCACCTCTATAAAATTGTTTATTAAAATACAATTAATTATATCAAATGTTCGGTTTATTCAAATTATTCTACAATAAGATATAAATCAACTTTTTTATTCACTAATGGAATAGCTGTATTTACTTATAAATAAATACCACATCGAAATAATTGAAATACGGAGATTCTTAAAGACCTGCGAGACAACACTGCACTTTTAGAATGGTTGAAAAAGGC
>JAGPKI010000053.1:5922-8011 GCA_018054005.1 Caldisericia bacterium | reverse complement strand
CCCGATAGAAGATTTCGGGAATGACAGTGGGTGTACTTTCAAGGATGACAAATAAAAACGAATACTGAGATTCTTCGCTAACGCTCAGAATGAAAGTTACTCTGGATTCCCGCTTTCGCGGGAATGACAAAGAAAAGATCTCAGGGATGACAGTTACTGTGGATTCTTGATCAGGTCAAAGATAACGAATAAGGGAAAATGTGATGTTTACAAACACACTTGAAGATAACTACTTTTTAAGGCTCCTAATAAAATTTTGGACATCAGAATATTAATCATAAAATTCATAGTATAATAAAGAATTAAAAAATTACAATTAAACATCTCATGGCGTTTCTGCCACAATAAGGCATAGAAATAATATCTTTAGTGCTTTCTTCGCGCATTTCTTATATAAATAATCTAATCTCTTTTACCAAACATAATTTATAATTATGGAATTACTATATACGTAGGAATATTTGTAAAAATTAAAGATAAACAATAAATGTGCCGAAGGAGGGAGTTGAACCCTCACGGGGCTCTGAACCCCTGCAGATTTTGAGTCTGCCGCGTCTGCCAATTTCGCCACTTCGGCATTAATGAGCTAATGCTAAATTAAAATTATCCTCTTGGTAGTATAATCCATAGTAAAAAGTAAAGCTAAATTGAAAATACTATAAAAGGAGGAATTACAAAAGTAACAAGCCATATAACTCTTACTATGATTGGGTCAATGCCCAAATAATCAGCAATACCAGCACAAACTCCCCCCAAAATAGCCTTCTTTGTATTTCTTACAAGTTTTCTATTTTTTCTTTGTTGCGCAGCATTAAAACAATCTTTGCAGTACAACTTTCCATCATATTCTATTGCACAATCTCTGCATAATCCCTTTGTGCAGGAAACACATATTCCAACTGCATCTTTATCTTCATGATTAAAGCACTTCATTTACGCTCTCCTTTTATGCATATCATATAATAGCTTTACTCCAAGAACAATGAATATAACAGGCCAAAGCTTAGCTATTATGGCAAATGGTATAATATTTAAATTATTTAATAGAAGCAGAGCTCCTATAATGAGGAAGAAAATACCAATTGTTAGATAATTTTTTGCTCGAAAGACAGAATAGTAAACAAGAAGAATGATTCCGATTATGCCTAAAAAAGTAGGCCATCCTCTTAAATAAGAGGGAAGTAGACTTAGATAAGAAGAAAGTAAGTAAATACCGAGCAATCCAAGAGCAATACCTGAAACAACAGAACTTCTTGTTTTGTACACGACATAATCTATTAAAAAGTAAAGTCCTAACAGGATAATTACCGAGGGCCAGAAAAATTTCCAAAATACGTGAAGGTAATGAAGTTCATATGCGAGAAGAAATAAACCTATAAATATTAATGTTATAGAACCAATTAATGTGGCTGTATTTCTCTTTATTTCTTTTTTTGGTTTCTCTTCTCCGGTTAAAATACTATAACAAACAGGACAATAAGACTTATTGTTATAAATATTTATACATTCTCCACATATTGCCTTACCACAATTCGTACATACTGTCTGAGCCTCATTTTCTGAGTGAAAGTAACATTTCATTTTTCTACTCCTTTCAAATTGTTATTACCTCAACAAGGTTTGTTGTGCCTGAAACACCCATAGGTGTTCCAAGCGTAAAAACAATTTTATCTCCACTTTTAGCATATTCTTTTTCTAATATTAAATGTTTACTTATTTCTATGGATTCTTCGACATTGTTAGTTAGATTAGCTTCCAGTGGCTTAACACCCCAGAATAACTCGCATATGTTCTCTACTCTCTTTGAACTCGATAGTGCAAGAATCGGAATTTCTGGTCTATACTTTGCAATTCTCCTTGCAGTGCTACCAGATGATGTAAGGCATACAATACATGAGGCATTAACGTCACCAGCTACCCTTGCAGCACTAAATGCAATGGCATCTGAAACATCGTTTTGTACAGTTTCGCTTAAGATATTCCACAATTTTTTATAATCCATTTTACTTTCAGATTTCTGAACTATTCTCTGCATTGTCTGGACAACTATTTCAGGATTTACTGAGGCAGCTGTTTCAGCTGAAAGCAT
>JAGPKI010000053.1:1817-5822 GCA_018054005.1 Caldisericia bacterium | reverse complement strand
TCTTTTAATATTGTAATTTTTTCTCTTTTTTCTATTTCGAGATTATCTGCAAGACCATGCACTCTTATTTTGGGTCCCGGAAGATCTGCAATTGTAGCAGTATTAACTCTTAATGAATCGGAAACTTCTCTAATAACTTTAACTTCATTTATTAATTCATCTTCCTGTTTGTGTGAAAGGTTAAATCTAAAAACTGTAGCACCTGCCTCAATTAGTTTTTTAACTATTAAAGGACTATTCGACGAAGGACCAATCGTTGCTATAATTTTTGCTCTACTATGAAGCTTTGAAGTAAACTTTGCATCCATTTTTTACTCTTATCACCATTTTCCTTTTATTTCCAAATATCTCATTAGAAAGTATTGTTAAGTTTTCATCTTTTTCAAGTGTTAAAATTGAAGGCAATTCTACTATATAAGTAGCTTCGTGAAAAGTGTTAAAGTTTATGAAATCATTATAGACATCGATAGAACTACCACTGTCGTCATAGTGCAATATATCATCTTTTGCTTCCAGAGCAGTTTTAAAAGATAGCCAAGGGTACAAAGATTCTATTTTATCAACTACCTTTTCAAATTTGTAAAATAATCCATTATTACCAGTTTTTTCACCCTTCCATGGAAGAGATTCAGGATTTCTAATCCATTCAGGTTCAGCTAATGGATAATTTATGGGAGTACTAAAAACATCATCTGGGTGAAGAAAATGAGTCCAGACACCAAAGGATTCAATTGCAGAGAGAGCTAAAATTTTATCATAGTCACTTAAGTTATAACCAGAAGTAACTCTTGGTATAGAAACAATTCTTTCGTTCCATGGTTCAATGCCAAACTCTCTATCGCATCCCTCGTCAAAATAGCCAGTATATAGAGATGCATAAATACTAATTTCAGGGAATACATCCATAACTGCATCAAACCCTTCCCTATCGTTAACATTCATTGGCGGGACATACACTCTTGGAGCTGTGCTCGATAGAGAAAACCACTTTTCTCTTGCAGATTCAACTGCCTTTTTCATGTTTGCTTGGTTATGCCATTCCGCTAAGGTAAATGGAATGTGATTATAGCCATGAAAGCCAACTTCTGCTTTCTCTTCATTAAGGATTTTAAAGGTTTGCTCTGGGACATTTATTTTAGATCCATCTTCATTAAGAAGTGTCGTGTTATCCCATTCAAAGAAGCTAAATGGGGGTTTTGTTATGTTATTGTATGAAAATACAGTAGCAGTTGTATATTTTATATTGTATCTTTTTCCCAAGTCAATTAAATCTGGTAGCATAACTTTGAAATAATATTCAGTATCAGTTATATCATATTCTGATTTTATTGGTTCAAGTTTTGTCTTCCATGAGGGTGATGGCATATCATCAATATAAACTAAGCCTGCTCCTATTATTTTTCTTGCGCTTATTGGTAGAAGGGAAGTAATACTTCCGATTATTAATCCTCTGTAGGCTTTATCAGAAAGAAGTGTAGCATTCCAGAATATTGTTTCACCATTACCATAAACGTAACTCCATGCAAGAGGTAATCCACTATAAGCCCTTGCAATGATTCTGGCATCTTGATTTAACGATATTTCGTAAGATACATTTTCACAATCTTTAGGAGGTATTTTTAACCCTTTAACACCAGGTATAAAATCAGTTATAAACTCTATACCTCCAACTTGTTCTATTATTTCGGGTGTTGTTGTGTTTGTGATACCATATATTTCTACAACATCTTGGGAGTATCCTCGTAACAATTGGACAACTCTACCTCCGTTTTTTACATAATTTTTGAGGTCCATTTGTGGTCCAATTGGCAGATAATAAATTGTCTCTGTTGCAATTGCAACAATTGCAAAATCATCTAAAGCTGGAAATGTATAATTACTTGATAAATTAAATTTTGTGAAGTAAATATCATTTTTTTCAAGCACTATTTCTGTATTTTTTAAAACTTCCATACAGTACGGATCCTCAGTTGAATAAACAATAAGTACATTTTGTAGGTTTTTTCTTGCAAATGAAGCAGTAGGAATGCTTGTTGATAAAGTTAAAATAATTAAGACTATATATAGAGATACAATTCTTTTCATATTCTTTTTTATCCTCTCTTATTTTTGATTTTAAAAACGAAGCAGTTTTTACAGTTACTATAATTATTATAATAGCAAGGAGTAATTCCAGATTCAAAACAATCCTTTTTAGTAATAAAAGATGGGCAATTCTTAAGTAGAATTTCAGGACAATGTTTTATATTGAAACACCTTTCAGATTCAAGTTCTTTAATTCTTTTCTTAAGCAATGATTTTAGAGAGCTATCAATGTTTAATTTATTTATACCATTTTCAAAATTATTTTCATTACTTTCTATTAAATAGACAAAATCTATAGAAGCATTAACGATTTCACGATAAAAGTCGTTATTACCTCTCTTTATAAAAAAGTGGTCAAACAATTCATTGTTTATAGATTCATTAAACTCTTCTTCAAAAGTTTTACTATCTATTTTCGAGAAGTATTTAATTATGATTTTACCAATATTTTTTAGGGCTGCTAAATGATAAATAAAACCTAACTCAGAATTACTTAAATCAGCTCTCTCTCCAATATATAAAGCAGTATCAATAATTCTATCAGAATGCCCGATTTTTCCTTCTTCCAATACTTCGTAAATTTTTGAAAGGAGAAAGAAATTACTTAACTTAATATTTAAGTCAAGTGTGTTATTGTAATAATTATAAATTATCTCTCTCAAATAAGAAAGCGTTATCTCCATTAAAAAACGGGATTGCGGTGTATTTAAAATAGATTTATCCGAAGCAATAATAATGGTACAAAAAATTTTTTCCTCATTATCTTTTAAATAAAATTCTCTTTTAGAGACCTTGCTATTAATATCATTTCCAATAAAAACTTGAAAGTCATTACCAAAAACAGAACCTTTTAATAAACCACACTCAGCTCCTAAAAAGTGAATCGCGAGTTTTAAATAAAATTTTAGATATCCATCTATTGTCGTTGTTTCTTTTAAAAAATTATTAATTAAAGAATTTATTAAAGAATCTGCATCTTCAAAGTGATCTCTAAGTTTAATAATGGGAAATATTGCAAGATTAAGGTAAGGAAAAACTTTATTAATTTCTCTTACCGCTTTTTTTAAATTTCTCTTTTCAGCATTATAAACGACTGTTATAGCATTATCTTTAAATGATTTAGAAATAGACAAGAATTCGAAACCACCTATCCTAATTGTTCTTTTTTTTAAATCAAAAGAAGTTAAGAATTGAGGAATATCTATAGTTTTAACTGATCTACTATCATACATAGGCCTTAAAGAATTATTCTTTAAATCTGTTGATACTTTGAGTGAATAATGGTCCACATAGAGTCCTATAAGCTTTTGCGATGCATGAGTTCCTGAATATATTGCTACACAGTTAACCGGTATGCTCTTTGTTATAATTTTTGCAATTTCGTTTGGAAGAGAAAATGGATCAGATGTCTCCACAGCAGAAAGAATTATCTTATCATTTATAGAAAGTTGCATAATCAAAATCCATCATCAAGTTTGCAGAGGCAATTGTTGTGGTTACAAAAAAAACTATTCCTCCTAAAAGAAGTCCGAATACACTATATTCAGGGCTTATTAACCTTGATAGTAATACGCCAAAAATAATATTTGTAAACAAAGCAGCAAGGATAGAATTAAGTGGCATTTCTGGTCTTGAATGAGAAATAAGAAGAAGCGAATTAAATAATCCAATACCAGTAAAAATATAAGCATAGTAAGAGGCATTAAATACAAATTTTGTTATTCCATCGTTAAATAATGGACCTATAATTTCAAATCCGTATGAATTATACAAAACATAAAAAATGGGATTTAAAAACACATAAATCAACATAGAAATTGCTGGTATAGCGCAAAATATTATAATGTAATAGATAAAAAACCTTATATTATATTTCTCAATCTCGGTTGATTTAAGATTCTTTTGGAGATATATGATTCT
>JAGPKI010000053.1:0-1717 GCA_018054005.1 Caldisericia bacterium | reverse complement strand
GCTCATTAAAACTGGATGTTTTTCTTTATAAATAGTTTTTTCTTTCCTTAAGACTAATACTTTAGCCCTCCTGTATATCTCATCTGCGAGTTCTCTCAAGTTGTTCTTATCATATTTATCTTGAGAAAGAAAATCTGTTATACCAAGCATCTCTAATGTTATTAGTACAGAATTATAGTCAAATGGATTTCCAATTTTATTAATAACTTCTTTTGCAAGGTCTGATATTGAATATATGTTAGGTTTATCTTTGTTCATTAAATCTTTCTCTATAATTCTTTACAAGGTTTTTTAATACTATATTTTCATTTATAAACTGTGGGTTACCCGCTGTTAATGATGGATCAATGAGACTTCTATATGAAAGTTTATAAAGTCTTAGATTTTTTTCTATGTCAAATTCTTTCTTAACTTTTTCTCTTCCTTTTTTACCTAACTCTTCACTCAATTCCCTATTATTTAAAAGTTCTATAATTGCCTGAGCCATGGCTTCATAATCTTTTGGTTGAACTATTAAACCACAACCTTCTAAAACTTCCGGGATTCCGCCAACATCTGTAGCTACTACAGGCCTCTCACATGATAACGATTCAATAATCGTATAAGGATGCCCTTCCGATATACTCGTTAGAAGTGTTAAATCACCTTGATTATATATTTCGTAAGGATTATTAGTTTTGTGACCTTTAAAAATGAATGTTTCAGTTAAGTTTAAATCTTTAACGAGTTTCATACATTTATTATAATAATCTATATCTTCGTCTAAAGAACCATATTCTAAAAATAATACATTGGGAAATCTATCTTTTACAATTTTTGCAACCTTGATAGCTGACTCAATATCTTTAAATGGCACAACTTTACCAACAACTGTTACAACGGGTATCTCTTTAAGTTGATGGGGTTTTCTCATAGGAACAAAAACATTTGGATCTATACCATTATAGATTACTTTTATTTTATTTTCATCTGCACCAAAATATTTTTCCCATTTAGTATTAAATTTGCATACAGGTGAAATCTGATCAGCCATTTCATAGGATAAACGAGCAATAAGAGATGTTAAATTAATAAGAAATCTTTTTGAGAAATATGGAATATCGCTTACCGAGATAGCATAATATCTTTCCCTCAAATAAACCCCATGTTCAGTCAAAAGGAATGGCACTTTATATCTTAATTTTGATATTATCCCCGGAAGGGAAGTAAATGCTGCAACAGAGGAATGTACAAGATCAGTCCTTGGAATAGGAATATTAAGAACTATCAGAAGGTGAAATAACCACTGCATGCAGGTGGTCAGATCATATAAAGTTGGTATTTCGTCATTTGAGTAAATTGTATTGTATTTAACGTATTTTTCATATATTGTCTTTTTAAAAGTTTCCCAAACAGGCTTTGAAAGCATTGTGTTGGAGTAATCATACTTTTCAAAATATGAATTCATCTCACTAAATATAAGCGCATAATCAAAAAGATTAATATTTTTGTTCTCTATACCATCCAGAAAGTGTATAAAGAGTGGAATAAATTTATCTTCTATTATAGCTTCCGAGGTTTCGCTTTTTTTTAATTTTGCATGTTTTATTGTATAACCATTGGTATAACCAAATGGTTCCTCAATGTTCCAAAGTGGAACAGCATATAAACTTTTAACATTAGGTGGTAAATCGTATAATATCTCAACATTCTGATTTCCGATTACAGATATTATATG
>JAGPKI010000052.1 GCA_018054005.1 Caldisericia bacterium | reverse complement strand
GCACTGCCAATTTTGATTCTCCAAAAGCAGCTGGAATCAAATCTATATCTGGATCTCTAAAAAAGTCATCTTCTTTAAATTCCTTAATCAAACTCAGTGAACGATCTAAAGATAATTTATAATTATAATTTTTATCTCCAACGGTATCTGTATGTCCTTCTATAATTATGCAATATCTTTTTTTTCTATCTCCTACCTGCATATAATTTTTAAGCTCTTCTCTGAATCGCCAAATTTTATCAAGATTAGCTCTTATTAGTTCGCTTTTATCAAACTCAAAAAGAATATCAGCCGGTATAATTATTTCATTATTTTCTTGATTTAATTCCAAATCAAGAGATTTAAACATTGATTTGAAATCATCAATATCTTTTTGATCTGCCTCTACTCTTTTGCTATAATTAAAATAGAAGATAGAAAATAAAATGAAGAAAATAAAGAATAAAGAAGAAAAAATGTCAGCAAAACTGGGCCAATAATTTAGCTCATCCCGATTATCTGATTTCATCTTTTATGTTTCCTGTTGTTTTTCTTCTTTCTAATGAAGCCAAAAACTCTTAGGGAATCAATTTCTTGATTAAACCGATTAAGATTTTCTTCCAGAGAACGAGAATACTTTATTATAGAATCAATCATAGCATTATTCTTCTCTGCAATAGCATTAAGTTGTGATATAGATTCAGGGTCATAATAATAAAAATCTATCTTTTCTTTGTTAGGGATTGTTTGACCAAAAAGAGTTCTTAATTCCCGATCATAATCTTTAAAACTCGTTGTCATAGTTTCACTAAATCTCTGAGAGCTACTGATAAACTCATTTAAAAGTTTATCTAAATTCTCTTTAAAATTATCAAATTCCCGGGTAACATTATGCACTTTATCACCTACAGAACTAAAAGTATCAAGCTTATTATTCAAGGCAGTTAGATAATCCTGGACTGACTTGGTATAGGATGGAATAATATTATTGTTTTCCAGGAGTTTTTTCATCTCATTAATAATCCCTTCATTTACCCTGGTAATTTCCTCTTGCTTTTTTATGATACTATTCAAGGGTTCATTCATTTCACCGATATTAGTCTTCATCTCAGAACCCAATTTAACGAATTCATTTAAGTTCTCAGTTGCAAGTTTAATACTTTGTTCCATAGAAGAACTTGCATCGTTTAACTTTTCTGTGATATTGGAAAAAGAATTTATTTGTTGTGCTTGTTGATTTGATATCAGTTTAATTGTTTCATAATCTTGATTTAACCGAGTAGCAATATCTTCCATAGATTTAAGAGTTTCTTCATTTGTCTGCTTCTGATTTTCAATAAGGGGCTGAAAATTGCTGATAAATCCATTTAGTTTCTCATCTAAACTGTTAACAAATTTATTTATGGTATTATTTAGTCTCATTACTGTTTTAGCAAAACGGTCTTCTGTGGATTTAGGTGATATATAAGGAATATAATCTACTACCAGAGCTTTCATAGCGCTATCAATTACTTCATCCGATTTGTTCCTTTCTTTTTGAGAAATACTTTTTAATTTGGAAGAACATCGTAATGCCCACAAACTGCTGGTAAAGGCAAGACCAGCTGAAAAAAGGAGGGGAATAATATATCGTGCTAAAGTATAATATTCTTCATTATAAGTATCAATAGATATAATATTGAACCAGATATTTAATACTCCAATGATTATACCCAAAAAAGTTCCTCTCAAACCAATTATGGGTAACTGGTTCATTCTTGTATTAAGATCGGAAAATGTTGTGTTCGTTTTAGAGATTAGCAATTCCTTAAAATTGTTTTCATTTATCTGTTGTCCTGTTTTGGCACAGGTAGCAAGATAATCTAAAGCAGGATATTTCCTTTCTTTCTCACTTATATTAGCAAATAAATTCTCATCCCTTTGTTGAAGCATTTCTTTTATTTTTATAATATTTTTATTTTCCGCATAAAGATTATTATATATTATATTCTTACCTTTAACAAAAATCATTGTTTCATAAATTATATAACCTATAATACACAATAAAACTATAATCTCCATATATTAATTTCTCCTTATTTTATTGATATTTCACCTTTTTCTCGGAATATATAGTAATTTCCCTGTTTTTCATATATAGGATTTTTCTTCATTACTATTTGGTCATTTATCTGAATATTAGCAGGGAAATCAATAATTTCCCTATATAACCTCATTATATCATTGATATTTTCCTTATGAAGATTATCCAGATGTAAAAGATATTTTGTCCCATCTTTAATTAGATAAAGACCTTTGGGATTGCTAACTGGTTCAAGTTTTTTTAATCCTTCTTCAGATCTCCAAACCCAGATTCTATTATCTTTAATTTGTTTTTCTTTTACTTTGGGAGGGAGAATTTCAATTGGCGGATTAATCATATTCTCTGGTTCAGGTTTTTTAATATGGTCTAATTGAGCCAATCTACTTTCCAGTTGCTTAACTCGTTTTTCAAGTTCCTCCATTTTTTCCAATTTACCTCTAATTGAATTGAGATTGATATTAAGTTCTTGGATTTTTGCATCATATCTACTATGTCTATGATGTTCATTGGCAGTTTCAAGATCCTCCAATTTTTTTCGAAATTTAATAATAATCCAAGCTATAACAGCACCTTCTAATATTACAAAAGCTAAAATTACCCAAATCATTTTCTATTATATCCTGATTCTATTGATTTTTTGAAAGATAACGATGTAATCTATTAATTGTAATCTGCATTCCAAGAATAAATACTGAGCTGGAAATAGAATTATAATTTTTAATATTATCTTCTATAACTCCTCTCAATTCACCAATGAACTTACCCCCATCGCCAATTAATATATTTTTTATTCTTTCAAGATTAGATAAAGCACTATTATTTTTCAATCTATCCCTATAAAGATTACTTTTTGCGAGTACCTCAAAGAAGGTGTTATGAAAATTGACTATTTCAGATTTATTTTGGTCCAGATGTATATTATGTCCATTCTGTAAAATTAATTCATTAAATTCATCTATTGTCATATTAGAGAGGTCAGAGTTCGCTTCAATAAATACTTTTTCCGCAATTAATTGTTTTTTACTTGCTTCTTTTGCTCTGAGTTCTTCATTACCTCTACAAAGTCCTATAGCTACTTCTCTTTTCTTATCCTGAGCAGAAGAAGTATGAATTTCTACCTCTTTATCAAAAGGGATAGCTTTTTTAATTACTTGTTTATAAATCTCTTGTTCCTGTTCATCTATTTTATCAAACGCTCCACTGCTCCAGCAAGCAAATCGTGAACCATTACCAGCCAGGTATAGGTTAATTTTTTTGATATTATCCATCTCAATTGCTCTGCTCTGGATTCCAATTTCATACAGTAGAGCACTATAGAAATAGAGAATTATAAAGCGAATTTTATAGAAAGAATCTGACCTTGCCAGATTACTCAATGTAGTTTCATCTAATGAATAAAGAATATAATTCAACTGATTTTGAAACCCTTTAATATTTTGAAAGATATCTCTTTTAGTAGAAGATAAATTAATGATGGCGTCATAAATTATTGAATATATTTCATTATCTTTTTCAAATCCAACCAGATTCATCCCAGCCCAGAGAGAACTGTAAAGCATAAGGATTTGACCATCTTGCCAGATAGAAATATCAGATGAACCGCCTCCTGTATCAATAATTATTGCGATATCTGGAGTGTTACGAGGAAGAATTCCTTTATGGTCAAAATATAGTAAAGCTGCTTTACTTTCATCCGTAATTTTATATCCTTCTCCTACTAATTCACGCCACATTTTTTTATAATCATTGATTAAAGTTTCAGAAAAAGATTTAGGAAAAGCCCAGTGATATTCTACTTTTTTTAAATTGACTCCTCTTTTAATTAATTCATACTTTAACAAGAGCAATAATATCCTGAGATATTCTTTTGATGATTGTTGTTTTATTAATTGAGGTGCCCATTTTAAATTGGTTTGTTGAACATAAGTTTTATAAATTATGCGTCCATCTAAATCATAATTGAACAATCCAACATCATCTTTAGAGAAAGCTATAGAGGTATTTAATAATGCTTTATAAGAATCAGTATCACCTTCCATTAATATCATAGAAGGAAGAGGCATATCAACAGATTGATTATTATGAATCTCACTTAGTGAATTGGGTAAGAAATATTGTTTTAAATAATTATAAATCAGATTAGGAATTTGTTCTCTTCCTAATTCTGGTTCAGAAAATCTTATGAGAGTGATAAAATCATTATCATTCAGATTTTTACCTGAAAATCCAGAACTATATTTCAGCACTTCTGGCTCAGAATCATCAATCGTAATAGCAATATTAGTATGGGAAGTTCCAAAATCAATACCAACTTTTGCAGATTTTTCCGGATTCATTACTGTAGTCAGGGATTTATGATTGAGAATTAATAAACCCTTCCCATTAGAAGCAATATCAGAAATCATAATATAAGTAGGAAGTGTTTCTAATCGGAATATTTCTATTTTATCAGCTTTGCGAGATCTCTCATAATTTATATCCTTAAAATCCTGGTCTTTAAACTCCAGAGGCACTATTTCTTCCTGATTTACACCATCATTGTATCTTTTCCCATAAATAAAAGCATAATAGCTATCTTTCCAGTTTTCAGGATGTAGGGGAGGCCAAATCATTATATGTGGAAGAGGTGTATCAATATCCCTATCATCATAATTTATAATACGATTTTCCTGGCTATTAGTTAAATCCTGAGAATAATCCCGGTAAATTTCTATATATTTTTCATTCTGGATAGGAATCTTTAAGGTAACTCTAACTGTTTTATCACTTATTTCTTGGATACTTAACATATTCTCTACATCATTATAGTTAAAATAGCTGAAAAATGTATCAGTTAGAGGAAGTGCATATTTCATATCGCTACTATCTTTGTAAGAACCAAGTATAAGTCTATTATTGTTTAGACGATATTTATACTTAAACAAAACCGGTTGGAGAAAATCTTCTTGTGATAATATCCAAGGATATTTAATGTTTTCACCAGGCAGAAAATCTCTGTTGCTGTCTTTTAATTCTTCATATTTGAAATCTTGAAGATAATTATAGCCATTATAATACTCACTACCATATAAATTTATTGACGGATCAATAATTAGAGGAGGTTTTTCATTTTCCTTAGTAGCTTTCAACAGATAAGGACTGGATATTTTTTTAGTGTTTATTTTTTTTACCAATGTTGCTAAAGGAGAGTTTTTGAGAAAATCGCAAGGTAGTAAAATTTCCTCCGTTAATGATTCTTTTAAACTTTCTGCACATATACCTTCATCATCAGATAAAGCTTTAACTAAATCAGGATAGTTTCCATCTTTTCGTAGTTTAGTGAGAAAGTTAGAATTTATCCATCTTTGAAAATCTTTCGGACGTTCTTTAAGAGGGACTGGTCTTTCTCTAAAATATCTTGGGAAAACTATATTACCTTCTTTATGTTTTAAATTCATAGGTGTGAATAAAAGAGAAAAGGGACTGGTTCCTGCTAAAGCGAATTTATCATTTGAATCTCTGCTGGCAATTAATAAGCCAATGCTGACAATATCATCTTTCTTTAGTTCTTCAGGACTGAGGTCATACAGTATTTTCAGAAACTTATTTTTCTCATCATTCTTTATTTTAATCTCTTTATATTCAATATTAATATTCATCAATTCATAATAGAAGATTATCTCCAGAACATCCAGAATATTGGACATAGCTTCTTTGTGCATAAGATGATTAATAGATTTAATAGCTTCTTTAAAAAGTAACATTCTTGCCCAAGGTGAAGGAATAGAAGTAACATTAATCTTGGAATCTGGTGAAACTTCCATTTCATTAACAAAAGTAGTAAATTCAGTTATAATTAATTCTTTCCATTGACCTGGTGTGGTCTGAGGTAAAGATTTTTGTTTTGGCAGTAAATAGCGAGGCATTTTTTACCTTCCTTTAGTTATTTTTGCCAAGGACATTGCTTCTACCATATCACCTAATAAGTCATTTTGATTGGTTTCTTTCTCATAAAGCTTGGTATCCAGATGGCTTATATGATAGCCTTTATATTTTTCAGGATTGTTGGTTAGAAGATTATCCAGTTTGAGTTCATAATCCAGTATATTTAATTTTGCATAATTATTATGATTTTGATAAATCCATTCTTTGAAAGAATCCATTAATTCTTTAAGAGAAGAAAGTTCATTTTTTTTATCAATTATATCTCTTGCTCTAACTTTTTTATTATCAATCTTAAGGTCTCTTAGCCAGGCAATTTTATCTAAAAGTATAACATTATTTTTATCAATAAGTTCAAATAATTCATTGATATAATGATAGAGTAGAGCAAACTTTTCAAATGGTTTTTCTTTATCTTTATGGGGAATATCTTCCGCAACTACATCGGTAGGATCATCATTTTTATCAGGATTTTTCACCTGGATTACATAAAATGGTTTGAAGTTACCGCTTTCTCTATTGAAGAAATCTATAGCAGCATAAGCTGCCATAAGTTCCAGCATATGAGCATCATTTTTTTGCTCAGTGCTTCCTATAGCATAATTTTCATACTGTTTACAGTGTTCAAAGTCATCGCCCAGAAAATAATTAGAATCAATCTGAGAATAATTATTTTTATAGAATTCACAAGCAGTTTTGGCATTAATCATAAAACTTTTTGAATTTGGCATTATCTTTTCTTGTTTGAGGCTTTCTTGAAATTTCTGCAAGTTTTCAGGGTCTTTAAGCTTAAAATAGGGAAGCATTAAAACACCACCAACCTTAGTAGATGGAGATGCATTTTTGATTAATTTGCTGATAACTGGATATCCTGAAGCTCCAGTACCTCCAAATAACGATGCAAAAATAAAAACTCTGGAAGCAGTATCTTCTTCCAATCTACCTTTTAATTCTGTCCAGAAAGCTTGATTTTGAATATCGGTCATTAAGATAGAGCCAATAGAAGGAATACCTCTATATCCAGCACTCATATCCATATTTAATTCTTCTTTACTGAATAAAAGGTCAGCCAGGAATTTATATTCTGTCCCCTGAAGTTTCGTTTCATATTCAATAAAATGGGAAAGTTTATTTTGTGAAGGGTCTAAACCAGAGTTGGGGTTATATAAATTAGGAATTATAACTTTAGTATCAGGTACATTTTCTTCATCACAATATATAATCTCTGTATTGAATAAATAATCTTTGGATGGTCTTGGTAAATGTTCTCTAATGAGTTTATATTTTTGAATTAGACTTAAGGTTCTGGTGATATTTCCATTACTCTGGTCAGGATCAACAAATATAGGAAATAGAGGCTGGTCTAAATGAATTCCCATAGCACATAAATAAATGAGTGATTCCAGGCATCTTGCTCCTGTTCCTCCAATAGAAAATACATAGTAAGGCACTATTCCTCCTATTTAGCTTTGAGTATATATTCATGAAGTCTACAAAAATATTTTTTAGCTCTAAGAGCAGGACTTGCCAGATAAAACAGTAAAAAGTCCCACACTGCCATAGCAATCATAAAATTGAGGATATAGATAAACCTGTAACTATCCGTCACCATCTCACCATCTATCTTAATTGCAGTAAATATGATATATATTAGATTAATAACCATAGAGACTATAAAGGTCATCCAGAATCTGTGGCTTTCTTTTTCTCTACGGTAATGCAAAGCAGTATAGATAGCGATAAAAATTATATTAACCATTAACCCAATAACAATGCTTTTAGCCATTTCATTACGCCAATTCTCAATGTAAATTGAGGGCCAGAAGAACCAAAAAAATAAGATATTAAGTAACATTTATTTCCTCTCTATTTGTAGATAATAACGAGTAGTAGTTAAAAATTTATAGTCCTCAAAGTTATCCAGAATAAATTGCATCCAATTAGCAAGATGATAGGTTTTAGTTTGTAGTTCAGGCTTAGAATCATCATCAGTGCTCCACTCTTTTATCCAGGAGGGTAAGGTTTTACGAAAAGATAAGAGAATGCGATAGGTACCTGATTTATCTTCTTCAAAAGGAATTTTAAAAGTTATTTTATCTGTTCCTGCAAACTTATTTGCTTTAACAGTTCCTCTTTTATCTTGCAATTCAATGAAATTAGGGTTCTTTTTCGCTTGATAGGCAACTGCATAATCTATGGTAGTACCGAATCTATCTTCATAACCTTTTAAATTAAATTTCAGATATTGAAAATGACCCTTTCCTAAATTAAAATATGCCACCGGCAGTTTTTCATCATTACTTATATGGACAAGTTTTTCAGGCTCATTTTTCCCTGATTCATCCTGCGTATATTTTAGATGATTTGGTAGAACGACTCCAAAATCAAAACAATTATCAAAAAGGTCTCTAATTTTCTTCTGTACAAAATCCGCATATTTACGATTTCCGAAGGCAAGACAATATATGGGACGTTTCCCTCCTGGTTCAATATCAATATATTTTCTGGCATATTCGGAAAAATAGGACCCTTCAAAAGGAACTTGTTTTCCCATCAAAGCAAAGAAGCCGCTTCCTTCCAGATATTGATTTAGTTCTTTAGCAAAGATAACATAATCTTCTTGAGAATGTTGAGTTGATTGCACACCATCAGTGAGGATTATATTTACAGAATTTTTATCTTCTCTAATCAAGTTGAAAGGTTTAGTAAGATCAGTTCTGGGTTCTTTATAAAAATCTCGTCTGGACAATTTATATAGATTGGCTCTTAAATCTCCCTCCATCTTGAGCGAGCTTTGTCCAAAACTATAAAAGTTGATTTTAGCATCCTGAGGAATTTTTGCTATTATTGTATTAAGCAAAGTGAGAAAACCACTATTTTTGCCCGTAAAACCATACATACTTGAACTGGCATCAACTATGATATTAAAACTTTTAGGAATAGCAGGTTTCTCGGAAGTGGGAATGCCAAAAGGTTTTTCCAATTCTTCTAAATTTTGGGGTTGAGTAGTGCCACTACTGCAAGAAAAAAGACCCATACATACAATAATGCTAATGAATATAAATATAAGAAAGGGCATTAATACTTTGTTCTTCATTTAAACCTCAATTTTTTTGTTGAGTCCCAAATGTTGGTGTAAAATCCAACTCGTTGTTTCTCAGGTTCTTTGAGAGCATCTATTATCCCTCTTTAATCACAATCTATGTATGGCAAAGCGACCAATCGCATTCTTTTTATTTTATAAATCCTTGTCAAGTTCTTTTTTGAAATAAGCAAAATTGATGAGACGGGCTGGAGCCCTTTGGATGAGGAGTAACTAACCAAGCACGGCTCCAGCCCGTCGCCTGTTTTGAAGATTTGGGTGAGAACTTATAATTACACAGATAAAAATAATTGTTTCCCGCAGATTACACAGAATTCGCAGCCCAAAAATATGTATTTCTAATTTGTTCTTAGTTCTTCGCTAATTATAAAAAAATAGCGCGTAAAAAACAAATCCAGTTAATCCAATCACTTCAGTTATCTGTGTTCTCTTATTCAATCAACGAAAAAAAACTTTGCACTCCCGCACTACGAACTAAGAACTATAAAACCACTCTCTCATCCTTCACAATTTTTCTTGCCAAAAAAACACAGCTGGGAA
>JAGPKI010000051.1 GCA_018054005.1 Caldisericia bacterium | reverse complement strand
AATGGGAAGAGAAAGTAAAATTAAGAAACTGAGAAAAGAGGGCGTTCTTGAGCCAGTTAAAATAGACAAGAAAAAAATTTCATCAGTAAATAAATTATTTATTTGGATTGTTTCGGTTCTTCTTATTGTGGTAGTTGCTTTTGGTATATGGGCATATTCTGCAAAAGATATAGAAGCAAGAGTAAATGGTTCTAAAATAACAACAAGCGAGGTTGATTATTACCTTAGACCAATTTTACAAAATATGCAATCGCAGGGTATGGACCCAACAGCAGAAGAACAGCAAGCAACAATAAACAAGTACCGTTCTGACATAATTAATATGTTAATTGAACAAAGATTGTTTGAGCTTTATGCAAAAGAAAATAAAATTACCTTAACAGATGAGGAAATACAAAAAAAAGTAGATGAAGAATTGGCAAAACTTAAAGCTCAATATCCTAATGAAGAGGAATTTAATAAGATAATTGCTCAATCAGAATTAAGAACAGTAGAAAAACTTAAGGAGGAAATTGCAAAAAGTGCAAAAATTGAACTTCTCGAAGAAAAAGTATTAAAACCAATATATGATAAAATTAAGGTTACAGAAGAAGAAGCAAGAACTTTTTTCAATTCACCTTCTCAGATTACAGCCCAAAGGATTCTCATAAAAGTTGATTTTGAAAATGCTAAACCCGAAGATATAACTAAAAAAGAAGAAGAAATTAAAACTATAAAAGATAGAATTTACAAAAACGAGATTAGTTTCGATAAAGCTGTTGAGCAATACTCAGAAGATGAAGCATCAAAGCCAAACCAAGGTAATATAACTCTATATGAAAATGCTTTTCCTGATGAACCTGAACTTTTTGAAGAAGCTAAAAAACTTAAAGTAGGGGAAATAAGCAATATTATAAAGACAAAACACGGTTATAACCTGCTTAAAGTAAATACTATTAATTATAACAAGGAAAGATACGATATTCCTGAAAGTGCTCAAATTAAGTCAATTATTATTGCCGTTGATCCTAATGCTACTCAAGAAGAATGGAATACAAAAAAGACAAAAGCTGATGGCTTAGTTGCTAATATGAGAGCTGGAAAAGAAAGCTTTGAAACAATAGCTGAACTTTATTCTTCTAATCCCGAATTAGCAAAGAATCCTCAAACTGTATATTCAGGTCAATTAGAAGCAACCCTTAACGAAACAATATTCAATAAACTTAAAGTAGGTGAAATCAGTGATCCTGTACAAACTCAGCAGGGTTATCAAATAGTTCAACTTATAAGCAAAAAACCTCCACAAAAAGCAGTTTTTGAAAATGTAAAAGATAAAGTAATTACAGACCTTACTAATCAGAAAAAGTTGGAAGCAAGAAAAAACTGGCTTGAAGAACAGAAAAAGAAAAGAAATATTAAATATAGCAACCCATGGGTTAATATGACTTCATTCTTTAAAAATACATTTAGTGGCCCTATTGAAGATCTAGTTAATTGGTTTAAACAATACACAGTTGAGCCAAAACAGGAAACAACTGAGAATGCACAAGAGGGGGGAGAAGTTACTATTCCTGTTGACCAAATACCCACTCAAAGCGAAGGAGAGATCCCCGTAACACCTTAAAATAAAATTATTAAATAGAAGGTTAAATTAATGGCAAGAAAAAAAATTGTAAAAAAAGAAGATAAAAAAAGAAGAACAAGAACCATAAAATATGCTTTATTGCTCATACCAGTTATAATAATTGGTGGTATTTTTACATGGCTCTATCAAACAAAAGATATTATAATGAGAGTTGGTTCTGAAGTAGTAACAGTGCAAGAGCTTAACATAGAAATGCAAAGACTTAAACCAACTGATTATGAAAAAACTTTAAGTTCAATGTCAGCTTCCGATAAAAAAGATGCAGAAAACATGCTTCGATCTAAAGCAATCGAAAATCTAATGAAGCTAAAATCAATTTACCTTTACGCTAAAGAGAACAATATAAAAGTTACGAAAGAAGACATTGAAAAAGAAATACAAAACTTTGAAGCTGCTTTAAAAGAAAACTCTGGATCAGAAAACATTGACTTAAAAGCTACTTTGGCAGACTTAGGGGTTTCATGGAAAACTTTTTACAAAGATATGCGAGATCAGGCAATATACAATAAAGTTCTTGAACCAATAATTAAAAATGTCACTGTAACAGAGGAAGAAATAAAAGAATATTATGATCAGTATTCTTCATATTATAATGAACCTGAAAAAGCTCATTTAAAAATGATTGCAGTTTCAAAAGAGAGTGAAGCCGATGAAATCCTCGAAAAACTTAAAAAAGGAGAAGATTTTGGAAAATTAGCAAGAGAAAAATCTCTCTCTCCTGATGCTGCAACAAATTCTGGAGATATTGGATGGGTGAGTAAGACTGAATTATATGAAGAAATAGGGAACAATGTCTTTCATCCTGATATAAAGTTAAATACCCCTTACAAAATTCAGGCAAGAGATGGTTGGTATATTTTTATAGTATTGGAAAAAAGAGGAGCAATCAATCATACCTTTGAAGAAGTCAAGGATAGTGTTAAAAATGATCTTTTATCGATCAAACAGAGTCAGGCAATCGATGCTTTTATGAACAAACTAACTGAACAGTACGAACAAAGAATAACTTTAGGAAATCCATGGGATAGCTTTTTAAAATGGTGGGACAAATTAAGAGGAAAAACCGTTTAAAAATAGCTTTATATGTCGTAATTATTGCTTTAGTAGGTATATTTGTTTTCTATCAGTTCTATCCAACACCTTCAAAGACAGTTAGGCAATTTTTCACTTATTTAATGCAAGAAGAATACGAAAAAGCATATAATTTAATTGATGGTAGCTATAAAGAAAAAAGAGGAAGTTTAGAGAAATTCTCAAGCGAATACCAGCAAGCAGTAGAAGGTGGAACAAGAACAAAAGGAGTTAAAATAACTGGTGTAGAAAAAACTGGAGATCCAAATAAAGTAATTGTAAATGTTACAGTTAGAGCTCTTTATTTTGGAGATCTTATTGATACTAACGGAAGATACTTGGTAGAAAAAATACAAGGTAAAGGTTGGCGAATTGTCGATAATGTGTCCTTACAACAAAACAAATAGGAGGATTTAAGTGAAGCTTGGAAAAAATAAATTGTTATTAATAATTATAATTGCGATAATTGTTATTTCTGGAATAATATACTTTCTTAACTCAAATGTTCTTCCTTCCCCCCAAAAAACAGTTAAAGATTACTTTAATTACATAATTAATGAAGATTATTCAAAGGCATACGAATTATTGACTGGTAATTTCAAGCAATCAAAGGGCACGCTCGAAGAATTTACAGCTTTATTTGAAAATGCAAGGGCTCATGGTACAGTTTATGTGGGGGTAAAAATCAATTCTGTAACTAATACTAACAGGAAGAGTCAGAAAATAGTATCTTTTAGTCTAAAAGTTAAAGAAAAAGGGAGAGAAACTACATCTTTTGGTCAATATCTGGTTATAAAAGAAGCAGACAATATTTGGAGAATTTCTGATAGTTTACAGTAATGATCTTTTTTGTGTAAAACCCCTTTACAGAGGAGGAAATATAAATAATGAACAAAACGTTGACATGGACAATTATATTAGTAATAATACTGATTGTCATTTCTTTTTTCTTTTATTATTCTTTTACTGGAACAAAAATTCAAGGATTAGTTATAAACTCAATTGAGCAAAAGCCAATATCCGGGGTTTCTATAAGAATAAATGATAAATACTATTACACCGACGATGAAGGACGTTTTACTGCATATAAGCCTATATTTAAGCCTGTTGAACTAATAATTGAAAAAAGTGGTTTTAAAACAGTAATTAAAAAAATAAATACTAAAGGGTTTAGTTCAGTCAATAATTTAGAGATATTATTGGAACCGCTTACTTTTAGTAACATTCTTGACTATACAAGTAAAGATTTAACATCATATTTGAGCTATAATTTTAGATATACATGGAAAACTGCAATAGATGAAAAATATGAGAAAACGACATATATGCTCTACTCTTTAAATAAAGATGGAGTTTTAAGGTTTAAATATACTGAGGATGACAGATTTGGAAATACCATTATTGAGCGAGAAATAATCCATGCAATAGATACAATTTTCTATAGAGATAACCAGAACCCTAATTGGATAAAAACAAGAGAGGAAGAAGTTTCTATTGTAAAACTTCAAGAACCACTCGATATAATACAAATATTTCGAGATCCAAATGAACCTGCTTCCTTTGTAGCTGGATCCACACCTATCACTCTGTATGAATCTATTAATGGAAGTCTCTATACAGAGCATGAATTAGCTGAAAGAAACATAAGCAAAGACAATAAGGAACTTATTGCAATCCAAACAAAACCATTTACTGCAAAATGGAATATCCTCGGTGGAAAGAAAGAAATTACTTTTTATTTAGATTCAAATACATATACTCTTATAAGAGCAGACCTTTATGAAGAATCACCTGATGAGAGCGGTAAAATCAAAAAACAAAATTTATCTTTTACTATAACAAATATAAATAAAGACATAAAAATAGAATTACCTGAAGTTTAATGTAATGACATGTAATGTCTAAAATTCTTATTCGTGATACAAATATTTTAGATTTTTCTAAAGATGTCGAAAATGTTAGAAATGTAGACATTTTCATTGATGAAAATAAAATAAAGCTAATATCCAAGAATATTAAAGAACCTCCTAATGAAAGAATAAAAGTAGTTAACGGTAAAAATAAACTTACCTTTCCGGGCTTAATAAATTGTCATACTCATATTCCAATGGTTTTAATGAGAGGATATGCAGATGATTTACCTCTAAATATCTGGTTAAACAAGAAAATATTTCCAGTAGAGAGAAGATTAGATCCCGAATCAATTTACATGGGAACCCTCCTTGGTTTAGCTGAACTTATAAGAACTGGTTGTACTACATTCGTTGACATGTACTTTTTCATGGAAGAAGTAGCTTCCGCCGTAAAAATTGCTGGATTAAGATGCATTCTATCTTATGGTATTATTGGAATAAATGGAAAAAAGGGGTTGATTGATTCTGAAAACTTTTTTAATAATTTCAATAATTATGCAAATGGAAGAGTAAAAGTCTATTTAGGACCACATGCACCATATACATGCTCTTTAGAATACTTAAAAGAAGTTGCAACCCTTTCAAAAAAACTTAATACAGGTGTGCATATACATCTTAATGAGACTAAAAGCGAAATAGAAGAACTAACAAAAGATTTCGGAAAACCTCCAATTCTTAAAGTTTCCGAGACAGGTCTAATGGATGGTAAAACAGTAGCTGCTCATTGTGTTCATTTAACCCAAGAGGAAATTGAGATTTTAAAAGAAAAAAATGTTTTAGTTGCACATAACCCATCATCAAATATGAAACTTGCTTCAGGTATAGCTCCTGTTCAAGATATGCTTAATAAAGGAATAAAAGTATCTATCGGAACTGATGGAGCAGCATCTAATAATAGCTTAAATATGTGGCATGAAATGAGACTTGCATCATTCCTAAGTAAAGTTTCTACTTTAGATGCAACATCTCTACCTGCAAGAGAGATATTAAAAATGACAACTTCTGTTCCAGGAAATTACTTATGGGATGGAGCAATAGGTGAAATAAAAGAAGGCTCTTTGGCTGATTTAATCCTAATTGATCTAAACAAAATTAATCTAACACCTGCATTCTCTCTTGAATCAAATCTTACTTATGCAACATATGGAAATGAAATAGATACTGTAATAGTAGACGGAAACATTATTATGGAAAATAATAAAATTTTATCCTTCGATGAAGAACTGATAAAAAAAGAAGCAAGAAAGCAAGCAGAAAGAATTATAGGTAAAAAAGTATTCTTAAATGAATGAGAAAAAATTAGGGATAATTGGCGGTTCTGGGCTTTACAATTTAGGAGAACTAAAAGAAAAAGTAGAAATACAAACTGAGTTCGGTTTAGTATATCTTAAAATTATCAATATTAATGGATTTACTGTATATTTTTTACCGAGGCATGGGGAAAAACATGAAATACCACCACACAAAATAAATTTCAGATCCAACATTCTTGCTTTTAAGGAATGCGGTATTAAAGATATTATTTCTACATCAGCTGTGGGTTCACTAAGGCTTGACTTTAAACCTGGAATGTTTGGAACTTGCTACCAATTTATTGACTTCACCAAAAGTAGAAATTCCACATATTTTGATAGTTTTAAGGGTGGAGCAGGACACACCGATATGACAGAACCTTACTCTAACAAATTAAATAATCTAATAGAAAAGAGCTTTATTAAAAATAGAATTGATTATATAAAAGACCTGACAATGATTGTTACAGAGGGACCACGTTTTGAAACAAAAGCAGAAATAAAAGCTTATTCAATCCTTGGAGGAGAAATTGTTGGAATGACGGGATATCCAGAAGTTGCTTTAGCTAAAGAATTAAAATTGGGGTATTCATCTATTGCAATATGCACTAACTATGCAGCTGGCATTTCTCCTAATCCGCTAAGTCATCAAGAAGTCATAGAGGTTATGAATAAAGTTTCAGGGCATCTTCAAAATGCTATTTCTGATTTAATAATACTCTACTATAGTTAATGATATCTAATCTATATTTAAGATATACTTACCTAATATATGTCAAAAAAACTCTTAAATATAAACAATTTAACGAAATTAAAGACCTAAATGAAAACGAACTTCCAGATAAAATCCTTGATACAGTAAATAGTAAAAATGCTTCAAATTTTGTTGAGGGCGAACTCGAAAAAGCATTAAAATTAAATGCAAAGATAGTAGAATATAATTCTGAAGATTATCCTACTTCAGTTAAACATATAAAAAACTCTCCACCAGTCCTTTATATTAAAGGAGAACTTGGCTCACCTATTAAAACTATTGCAATAGTAGGATCAAGGAAAGCTACAACATATGGACTAAAAGTAGCCTATGAGGTAGGATTTCAGCTTGGTCAAAGAAAAGTAACAGTGGTTTCAGGTATGGCTTATGGAATAGACAGTAGTGCACATAGAGGAGCAATAGATGCAAAAGGCAGAACATACGCAGTTCTCGGCTGTGGAGTTGATATAACATATCCAAAACAAAATAAAAAATTAAAAGAAGAAATAGAAAATAGTGGTGCATTAATCTCGGAATTTCCTTTTTCTACTGATCCATTAAATATAAATTTTCCTGTGAGAAATAGAATAATAAGCGCTATATCAGATGGCGTTATTGTTGTAGAGGCATCGGAAAAAAGTGGAGCATTATTAACGGCAGACTATGCTCTCGACCAAGGAAAGGATGTATACGCTGTTCCAGGAAGCATCTATTCAGAGCTAAGCAGAGGGACAAATCAACTAATAAAAAGTGGAGCAATTCCATATTTAAATATTAACGATATCTATTCAAAAAACCCTACTGTTCTACAAAATTCGAACCTCTTTAAAAATACACAATTAACTGATGAAGAGAAAATTATTATAAATAGTATTGATGATTTTACTGGCAAAAATTTAAATGAGATAATAGACAAAACCGGGCTTAAAGCTAATAAAGTAATGATTACTTTAACTGAACTTGAATTAAAGGGATTAATAGAAATGATAAATGGAAAATATCTAAAAAAATAAAGAAGAGCAAGTTCCTAAAATTTCTTCTAAAACCATACAAATTAGGAGCTTACTCTTCTTTTACTCTACTTTAAGAAGGGTAATGTATTCATATATTATTACCTTAAAAATTTCTAAAAGGTTACAATTATATTAATAAATTTTTATAACCCTAAACTTAAGCGTTTATAAAGATTTTTAGGAAATCCTAATTCTATCATCTTTTTCACTGTTAAATCAACTCTATACGGTAACCTCACAATCTCTATAAAATTATCTTCAGTATCATAAATGCAAACTGACAATTGAGGATTGCCATCCCTTGATTGCCCAATACTACCAACATTAACTAAATATCTTTTGCCTTTTTCAATATTTATGCGAATATTATTAAACGCATTCATGAATGTAACCTTTTCTCCTTCAAAAACCACAAATCCAGGAATATGTGAATGTCCTATAAATAATATCCGTTTTCTTGTAAGAGCCATATTTTCTGTTGCTGTTTTTTCATCATAAACATACTTGTAGGGAGATTGTTTGCTTAAAAAGCTATGAGTTAAAATATACTCATCTTCGGAAATTGTAAATGGAAGTTTCTTAATAAACCCAATTTGTTCAGCATTAATTAAATTTTTTTGTATATTAAGTGCAACAATGGCATCTTCATTAAAATAGATTCCAATAGAATCTGTTAAAATCGCTTTGTCATGATTCCCATAAACTGATTTAAAATCATATCTTCTCAGTAGGTTAATACAAGAAGATGGATCGGGCCCATATCCAACGATATCACCACAACATAATATTTTGGATGCATTTCTTTCTAAGATAAAATTAATAGCCACTGTTAAAGCTTCTAAATTAGCATGTATATCTGAAATTATTGCAATAATCATTTGTTGTAATTATTAACTACAATATACTCATAATTTTGGAAACAAGAAAGGAGTATTTTTCTTGTATTCTTCATATTCTTTGAATTTATGGGGAAGAAATATTTTATCCTCAAATACTGCAATAAAAAAATTTAAAGCAGAAAACAGAAACGCACAACAAAATAAATATATTGATCCACTTGATAAAGAAAGAAAAAATAATAGTAAAAAAAGTAATAACACTCCTGGATGTCTACAAAGCTTATAAATTCCTGTTTTAATTATTTTTTCTTTCTTATCTTTATAGAAAGCAACTTCAACAAATAATGCTTTATATAGAAATATAAATGCAATAATACTAAGAACTAAAAAAATCAATTTTACATATAAAGGAATGTGCCATTTCGGAGAGAAAACAATAAGTCCTATTGCGGAAATAAGTAGTAATATTACACTACTATAACTTAAAAATTTACTATACTTTAAACTTTTTCCTTTATATTCTATGTAATCAGCTAAAAAGTATGTAATAAAACTACTTATTCCACATATCAGGAACAATATGTTAATTCTTCACACTCGTAACTAATTCTTTATCTTTGTCAGTTGTTTTTTTCTCGTACCAAATTTTATCTGCTACTTTCTGCCACGAATAAGCATAATTATCGATTGATTCTTTAAGTTCATCAAGGATATCGTCAGCTTTTCCACAAGTAGGACGAGCATTATATTTTTGAACAGCTTCTCTCAATACCCATGGGTTGTCAATAATCATACAAGGGCGTCTTAAATTTTCAGAAAATGGTATTTTGGATTGTAAAAATCTCAAGAAATCAGAATTTAAGCATTCCTTAAGACTTTTCTCTTTAATGTTGTCAACTGCAAAATGAACAAATGCACAGGGCTCTACGTCGCCTTTTGCATTTATATGAAGATATTTTCTGCCACTACTTATACAACCTGAAACTGCTTCCCCATCATTCCAAAAATCAGCTAAAACAATTGGTTTAACTCTTCTATAATAACTAATTTTATCAAAAAATTCTTTTCTTTGCTCGGGTGTAAGCATCATCTCGAAATTAGGATTTCTCCCGATGGGTACATACATAAAATACCAACATAAAAATGCACCTTTTTTATCCATAAAATCTACAAATTCTTCGCTTGAAACTTCATCAACATTTTCTCTCGTAACGGTAACTGAAAATCCAAATGGTACTTTCCATTGTCTCAAATTATCTATGTTTTGCATTACTTTCTTAAAAATACCCTTACCTCTTCTTG
>JAGPKI010000050.1:4682-10027 GCA_018054005.1 Caldisericia bacterium | reverse complement strand
GGATCCAGAAATGTTTTGAAATCTTAAAAATTTCAATATTATGAAAAAAAATATAATAAAGTAAAATATTAATAAATTTGCAAAAAGTAGGTAAATGATATGGCTGTTTTATCTTCACAAGAAATAAAAGATAGAATATTAAAACGTAATTTAATTGTTTCACCAATTGTTTCATTTTGTAAACAGATTAAAAATGGTTCATTAGATTTAAGATTAGGTCCAAAATTAATCACTACAAAATTTACAAATGTTCCAGCTGTGAACTTAAACAATGGGTCAATACCCGAAGAAGAAAGATATAAATATTACGAAGTCCACTATATGAAAGATTCAAGCAAGGATTCTTCTTCGACATTTGTTCTTCATCCTGGAGGCTTTGTACTTGGAAGTACGCTTGAATATCTCGGTTTTCCAGCTGATTTAATGGCTTATGTTATAGGCAGATCTTCGCTTGGAAGACTAGGCTTAATAGTAGCTACAGCTGTTTTAGTACAGCCTGGATTTAATGGCTATTTAACTCTTGAAATAACTAATCTTGGCAATCTTCCGATTGTACTTTTCCCCGGTTTACAGATTGCTCAACTTGTTTTTCATACCCTGAATTGTGAGGATGCCATTCCTTATAAAGGGAAATATTTTCACGGTATTAAAAACTTTGAATACCCAAGATTTTAGATATATTTCTTTTTTTACATATTTAAGCTATTTCTCTACTAAATTCTTCCTGGATTCCTGCAATCGCTCTGAATGACAGAGTGGGTGTGCGTAATGCCAAATAGAATACAGAATGAATCTGAATATACAGAATTTACACTTCAGTGGGTATGACGTAAAATCATAAGTATTACGAAGTGGGAACAGGTGAATATCAAAAAATGGCAAGAATAGCCAGAAAGATTTCGAAAGAACATTTAAGAAGAAATTATTTTAGAGTATAATAATTTTTATGGGTAGATTAGTCGAGCTTTATAAACAAAATAACGGTGAAGAGAAATTAATTGCAAAAGGTCAATTAGCGTGCAGTCCATTCGAACGTATGAAAGGTTTAATTGGTAAAAAGGAAATAGAGGAAAATTATATTCTTCTTTTTAAAAATGCCTCTTCAATACATACTTTCTTTATGTCATTTCCAATAGATATAATATTCACTGACAAGAATTTTAAAATAATTGCTATTTTCAAAAATGTTGGAAGTGGTAAAATAATTAATTGTTTTAAGAGTAAATATACGATTGAGGCAAAAGCTAATTTTTCGGATACAATGAAAATAAATAAAGGGGACAAGCTAACTATTAAATTTTTGGTTTCTAATGATAATATTGGACAGGTTACTATTGAATATGCACTTATAATTGCAGTTTTAATAGTTGGGATCATTGTTCTTTGGCCAGCATTTGCTGATACAGTAACAGCTTATATAGCTTCAATTATTAACTTTTTAAGCGACATTTAGACAAATATTTTATTCTTAGTTTTTATATTTTCTCTTTTTAATTCTAAATTCATGAAATACATATAATAACGCAGATGAGGAAATAATTACTATAGGTAAAATTATTAGATACACTCCGTCAGAGTGACTGAGTGTATCTGTTATCCTCGAAATATTTTATTGAGGATCCATAGTAACTGTCATCCTCAAAATCCTTTATTGAGGATCCATATTAATTATCATCCTCGAAAACTACTCCAATGTCATCCCCAACTTGATTGGGGATCCAGTGTTTTCTTTCTTTTTCTTTGTTATTTTAATTTTCTGTAATTCTTGAAATCAACAAAAGTGAATCTATGTTATTTTTCTCTCTAATATTAAAAGAAAGAAATACTTCCTGGATTCCCACAATCGCTCTGAATGACAAATAGGTCGCGGGAATGACATGAATGGATTCTGTATCAAGTACTGAATGAGAGAAGTGTGTGCGAAATGACAGAGGGGGGTGTATGCGGAACGAGAATGACAGATTCTACAGAATGGCAAAAAGACTACAAAAAGAATAGGAATTATATTGGAGTAATACAGTTGGGAATGTCTGATTATAACTTAAACATTTCATGGCATTTCTGCCACAACACAAGCATGAAAATAATAACTTTAATCCTTTTCTTTTGCCACTTATATAATTTTGTTTAACTAAACAATATAAATTCAATCTCTTTACTATAGCTTAAGTTTGATTTTAATAAACACGAATAAATTTATCAATTAATTAAAAGGAGGATTAATTTTGGAGTTATTATTTTCGGAGGAACAAAAAACATTAACTATAAAACCTTGTAAAACTATTTATTCAACCCTATGTATAATAATATTATGAAAATATTATTTAGAGTCATTCGCTATTTTAATAAGAGTCGTAAGAAAAGTGGAACATAACATTATAAATAATATTAATAGTTATTATTCACTGCATTATAAATTAGGATGCATAATGCTCACATTCTTTACTTTCTTTAGTTTTAGCTTTAAAAACATAGATAACGAGAGTAGCAAGGATTTCAACATAAAGAAATATTCTTCAGTTTTAAAAGATGAAGGAAGGATTGAATACAAAATTGACTACTCTAAGGAAACATTGATTAATGCAGAAAATCCATTTATAGAAGATAATATTGACAAAGATTTAACCGTAACAAATATTTCCTATCCTTTACCAACAAGCTATAAATTAGATAAAGAAAATTATTATGGCACGCCTATTAAAAATGATTATAAAGATATCAATCAGTTAACGTGGAATTTACCAGATTGGAGCATAAATGAAGAGAAGAGGTTAAGATTTAATCAAGCCTTTCCAACATTTAATTATTCTTACAATTCAAGTTTTAGAACAGATCTATTATATTTTCCTTCTTCAAAAATTTATAAAAAAGTTTCCTTAAAAGATCTCCATTTAGGAAATATTTCTCCTATTCTCGAAATAGTGGAGAATGATGTACGACTATTTGTTGGTACTCTTGATGGAAGGCTTTTATGTTTAAACCCAAAAAGTGGATATATCTATTGGGAACATAAATTCCCTTTGGGGGAAGTGATTAATGCTCCATTTGCTTCTTTTAGGCAGAAATCAAATTCTAAAAGCGAGGCTTACATAGTTGTTTTAACTGAATTAGGTAAGCTTTATTCATTTGATTGTCTTGATGGAAGCATTAACTGGTCAAAACAATTATCGGATAAGCCAATTCAAACAGAAAGTATAATTAAGGTGTTAGAGCAACAGGATAAGACAATAATCTCTATAATTTGTGACAATGTGCTTTACATATTGGATTCTAAAAAGGGAGAGGAAATTTTAAATTTAAAGCTTCAAAATAAAACAAGTTCAACAATATTTTTCCCTTTCAAGAATTCTTTCTCTATAATACTTTCCTCTAAAGAGGGTAGCGTTAGCTGTATATCTAACGAGGGGAAAACCTTGTGGAGTAGAAGCCTTAACGGAGAAATATATTTTGATGGCACTTTGGCAATATTCGACGGAATACCATACTTACTCTTTGCAACATCCTCTAAGGCTTTATATATCCTTAATGGATTAACAGGAGAAGTATTAAATACTTTTACCCTTCCGGGGGAGCCGCGCTCTATAATATCATTTGACCCAGAAATGTTATCCTATTTTCTTTTAACGTCTCTTAATACTAAGCAAAGCGAAAAAAGCGTCCTTTTTGGAGGAAGCCTCCTCATTGATAAACCTGATGCTGCAAATAAAACAAAAATTGAAGTGGATGGTAAATACTTTATAGGTCCCACAGGAATAAGGATTAAAGATGAGACAATACTTTATTTTATAAATGAATACGGCGAGCTCTATGCAATGCAAAAGGGAGCAAAAAACCCTGTTAAAGGTTTCCCAATACAAATAGTAGCTCGCAATGAGATTTCTTCCTTGCAACCTTTTAAAGGATACATCGCCTCTACAGAATGCACTCTTTTTATAACTTCAAATAATTTTGGGTTTTTGATAATTGGCTCACCATTCAGTATTTCTAAAAAATCATACTTAAACTCTTCAAATTATATAGCAAGTGAGGATTTGTCATTTGACTCTGTAAATCTTTCAGGCGGTAGATTCAGAAATGATCTTGATTCAATACCAGAGAGTAGAATTACTTTTAAGAAACCAGTTAATTTAGCACCTCATGATAATTCTGGACACATTATTACTCCAACTACTTTTTTTGACACGGTAAGAGGAGAAGTATTAATCGCACAAACAAGCACAAATGGATTTTTTTCAGTATTAAATCTTAAAGGAGAGGAAATTTATTCAATTAACCCTAAAATTGGACCAATTTACACTGAGCCAATAATTACTTTTAACGAAAAAGGTAACAAAACAATTTACATTGTTGGCTCAAATGGAGTTGTTGCCTTTGATTATTTATCTAATAAAGAAAAATGGAGAAGAGAAGACCTTGGTTCTTTTGGTTCATCTTTCGCAATAATTAAGAGTGAGCTAAGCAATAACCTGATTTTTGTTGATAAATACTATTATTTAACAAGCCTAAATGCTAAAACAGGAGAAACATTGTTTAGAGAGAAAGTTGACAGCAAAGACTATGCTATATCTGAAATTGATGGAGAAAAGATTATCTTTTGCGGATCAAAAATGGTAAAAGCAGTGAATGGTTCAGTTCTAATGTCATCGCTTAATAAAGGCTCATCTTCAACTGCTGTTGGTATTAATGGAAAATGTCTCTTAATGCAATCTGATGACCTTGATATGCTATGCATTGATCCAAAAAGTGGGGATGTTATATGGCGGGTTAGAAAGTTATGGTGTAAAAAATATTGTTTCGATTACCAATCTCCTGCAGTATTAAGGAAAGGCTCATGGGGATTATCGATATGGAGCGACTACTCAAGAATTGTTTGCGTGGAAATTAGTTCTGGTTTGATAAGATGGAGCTTCAATACGCCTTCTGACTACTTTGTTAGTAAACCAACAATTGTAGAGACCTCGGAAGGATTTTTTGTTTTTGCTGGTTCAATAAATGGTAAAGTTTATGCTTTTAACTGCCTTACAGGAGAGCCTTTACCCTCATATCCTATTGAATTACCAGGAAAGTCCTTGAATGAAGAAGTTTTAAAAGGAGTATCTTCTCCTGTGGTAATTAATGGTTTATTGCTTGTTAATAGAGTGGAATATGGGCTAATTGGACTCGGGTTTATTAAAGAAACAAACAGGTTAAATATTTCTTTAATATTCAAAGTAAAAGAAGTGGAAGAGGAAAAAGGGAAAGTAATTTTTAATCAGGCTATTATCTATTGGAACGACAAATATAAAAGGTCAAATATAGTGAAGAACTAAAACCTTTTTGCCAATAAAGAAGGGAGGAGATTCTTC
>JAGPKI010000050.1:0-4582 GCA_018054005.1 Caldisericia bacterium | reverse complement strand
GAATGACGCACCTCATCCAGTCATTCCGAAGTGCGTATTTTGTACAAGTACTAAGGAATCTCAGTATCTGTATTTTCGTAAAGCAAACATTCCTGTTTGTTACTTTATTTTTTATTCATAAATAAAGCTAATTCATACAATCGAAAGAAGAGGAGATCCTTCGTTGCTGGAAAGATGCTCCTTCAGGATGACTGTGAAGGATTAACTAAAAATGCAGTTTACCCTGGTATGACTTCATCAGCGAGAATTGTAATCTTATTGTCTAATATCTCTATGAAGCCGTTCTTTACTGAATATTTGAACTGATTTTTACTACCAGTACCTTTAACAATTCCATCAGAGAGTTTTGCTAACATAGGACTATGATCTTTCATAATTCCAGCTAGCCCATCAATTAACGGGACAATTACTGAAATAGCTTCCTCTTCATAATGGATGCCATCAGGAGTATAAAAAGAGAGTCTCATTTAGTAACCTTTCACTTCTTCAATGTTCCCTACCATATAAAATCTATCTTCAGGTATATCATCACACTCACCATCAACTATTTCTCTAAAGCCTTCTACAGTTTCTTCGATAGATACATATTTACCGCTTCTACCGGAATAGACACTTGCCACAAAGAATGGTTGTGATAAAAATCTTTGAATCTTTCTTGCTCTCTCAACAATTAATCTATCCTCTAATGATAATTCACTCATTCCAAGAATAGAGAGAATATCACTCAGTTCATTATATCTTTCAAGGATTCTCTTTACATTCTGAGCCACATAGTAATGCTTGTTCCCGACAATGTCAGGCTCAAGTATTTTAGATGTAGAGTTAAGTGGGTCAGCTGCTGGATAAATTCCAAGTTCTACAAGGCTACGTGACAGAGTCAATGTTGCATCAAGGTGAGAAAAGACTGCTGCAGGTGCAGGGTCAGTGTAATCATCAGCTGGTACATAAATAGCTTGAACCGATGTTATAGAGCCTTTAATTGTCGATTGAATTCTTTCTTCAATCATTCCTACTTCGCTTGCAAGAGTGGACTGATACCCGACAGCAGAAGGAGATCTCCCCAAAAGAGCTGATAGCTCGGCTCCTGCTTGAATGTATCTAAAAATATTATCAATAAATACAAGCACATCCTGGCCTTTCACATCTCTAAAATATTCTGCAATAGTTAATCCAGTAAATGGTGTTCTTAGCCTTATTCCAGGGGGTTCATTCATCTGTCCAAAAACTAATACTGCATCATTTATTACACCACTTTCACGCATACTTAATATTAACTCATTGCCTTCTCTTGTTCTTTCGCCAACTCCGCAAAAAATAGATTTCCCATGCTGCTTTGTTGCGATATTGTGCATTAGTTCCATCAAAAGTACAGTTTTACCTACCCCTGCTCCACCAAATAATCCAATTTTACCTCCCTTAGGAAAGGGAGCCAATAAGTCTATGACTTTTATTCCAGTTTCTAATATTTGTACTGCAGGCTCAACTTTATAAAGTTCAGAGAATTTTGGTAAAATGGAAACCATATTTTCATCTGAGAACTCGCCAAATCCATCTATAGGTTTACCAAATACATCTAAAACTCTTCCAAGTAAATCATCTCCAACATGAATTTTAATAGGGGAGCCAGAATCTATTACCTTTAAACCTCTGGAAAGCCCATCAGTTGGACCCATAGCAATGCACTTAACTTCATTACTTTCGGTAATTTCCTGAGCTTCCAATGGTAGAATTATCTGATCATCTGCATCTATAACATTAAGAATGTTAAAGATTTCTGGGAGATCAGAAGGAAACTTTACAATTACAACTGACCCCTCTATTGACACTATAAAACCTGTGAGCATAAATCTAATTCAACTCTCCTTTATAAATTTGTTCTTGATGATAGTTCAATTAATTCTCGAGTAATTTTTTCCTGCCTTAATTTCTGATATTGCTTCTTTAAATTTTTCTGCATCCGTAAAGCATTATCACTTGCACTGCGCATACTCATCATTCGCATAGCCTGTTCAGAAACTGCTGTATCCAAAAGAATTCTATAGACAAATGTATCAATATACTTTCTCACAAGTTCTTTAAAAATAATTTTAGGTTCAGGGGAGAAAATAAAATGCTCATATGGGTATTTGCTTGAATATTTTTCAAATCTCTCTTTGAGGGGAATAATTTTTAGAATTGTTGGAGTTTGGGTTACAATATTTTCAAAGTCCATAAAAGCAAAATAAACTTCATCAAATTCTTCGTTAAGATAGCCCCTAACGACATCAGAAGCAAGATTTTGCGAAAAATTAAAATCAACTTCCTCAAGCTTTTTGTTGGTAACAGCAATAACATTGTAGCCTTCATTAATTAGAGTATTTCCTGCCTTTGAACCTATTGTAATTACTCTTGCATTTGGATTTTGCTTCAGAAAGTCTCTTGATAGGTCCAAAATGTCTGTATTCATTGAACCACAAAAGCCTCTATCAGAAGTTAAAACTATAATAAGAACATTTTTAATTCTATCTCTTCTGTAGAGAAGGGCATTCTCTGGAATTTCTGGAGGAAGAATTTCTGTAAGGTTTAAAAGCATTTTTCTAATTTTTTCTGCGTAAATTTTTCTTTCCTGAGAGAGAGTCCTAAAATGCATGATTTTCATTGTTGCCAATGATTCCATCGAGTGTACCATATGGTATATGCTATCTATTGTTTTAATTTTTGAACGGATTTCTAAAAGATTCAATTAACTTTCCCCTTCTAATTCAGCAAAGAACTCATATTTGAAATCTTCTATCACTTTTTTAATGGCATTTGATAGCTCTTCATTGATTTCATCAGATACAATTAGAGTTGAAAATATTTGAGGTGCTTTCAAGGAAATATGATCCAATAATTCATTTTCAAAATAATGTATTTGTTCAATCGGAATATCATCTAATAAAGAAGAACTATAAGCAAAAAATATTAAGACCTCTTTTTCTGGAGACAATGGAGCAGAATTCTTTTGCTTAAGTAACTCTGTAAGAAGTTCACCCTTTCGAAGTTTAATCGTAGTTTCTTCTTTAAGCTCAGCACCAAATTCTGTAAATGCCTTTAAATCCATATATTGGCTTAAATCAAGCCTTAACCCTTTAGATACATGCTTCATAGCCTTTGATTGTGCAGAACTACCAACCCTTGATACTGATAAACCAACGTTCACAGCAGGCCTTACTCCAACATTGAATAGGTTTCTTTCAAGGTAAATTTGTCCATCGGTTATAGATATTAAATTTGTAGGAATATATTGCGAAATATCTCCCTCTTGCGTTTCTACAACTGGCAGAGCAGTAATTGAGCCACCTCCTAAATTGTAAGAGAAATTCCCTGCACGCTCAAGAAGTCTTGAGTGTAGATAAAAAATATCACTTGGATAAGCATCCCTCCCTGGAGGTCTTTTAAGTAGAAGTGACAGTTCTCTATATGAATCAGCGTGCTTACTTAAATCATCATAAACTATTAATACATCTCTACCTTTTTCTGCAAAGTATTCTGCGATTGCTGAACCCGAAAAGGGAGCGAGATATCTTATCGAAGGAGTATCATTAGCTAATGATACAACAAAAATTGTATGATCAAGAGCATCATTAGTACGTAAAATATCAATAATTGATGCCACATTTGAAGCACGTTGAGCTATTGCTACATAAATACAAATAACATTCTTGTCCTTTTGATTAATAATTGTATCTAAAAGGATTGATGTTTTTCCAGTTTGACGATCACCTACTATTAATTCTCTTTGTCCCTTACCAATAGGTATGAGAGCATCTATTACTTTTATGCCTGTATAAAGAGGTTTATTTACAGGCACTCTTTCAATAACCGAAGGAGCAATCCTCTCTAATGGTTTAACGTTATGAGTTGTAATGTCTCCCCTTCCATCAAGACTCTTTCCTGTAGGGTCTATGATTCGCCCGAGCAGTGATCTGCTAACAGGAACTGATAGTCCTTCACCCGTGCGAGTTACCCGATCTCCTATATTTATATTTGCCTCTTTACTTAAGAGTATTAATTGTATTTCATTATTTTTGAAGCCGAATACATATGCGTAAGAGCTCTCTCCAACTTTTAAAATTTCCCCCATAAAGCTTTTAGGTAAGCCAATAGCTTTGACAACTGATGTTCCTACATAAGTTACTCTACCTTCTTCGTGCAATAATGCATTGAACTGATATCTGCTACTATTAATCTTTTCAATTAAGTCTTTAAAGAGAAAATCTAATTTAGATTCTTCCATTTTTAGCTTATCTGTTCAAGAAGATTATTAATCTGGCCATTTATTGAGAGGTCTACTTCATAAAAGCCTATTTTAAGTATAAAGCCACCACATATATTACTATCAACTATATAATCAATGTTAACTCGATTTCCAACAATTGATATAATCTTGTTTTCTAATTCCTTTTTTAACTCAGTTGGGAGTTCATGTGCCACTTTAATTGTTAACCTCTCATATAAAAAAGTGTCAGAAAGTAGTATTTCTTTAATATTAATTAGCTTTTTACCTGTTTCATCGAGTATTCTAACATTATCAAGCTCATTAATAAAGCTTTTAATAAGC
>JAGPKI010000049.1 GCA_018054005.1 Caldisericia bacterium | reverse complement strand
GGTAGTGGCACCAATCCACGATTTTCTTTTTCATCATCTACATAAGCATCAACGATTAAAGATAGGAATACTCTAAGCTTTGAAAGCTCTACCGCAATCTCTTGAATATCTACACCATAAATAGCATTCTTGATAAGCCCAAGCTTATGAATGTAATTTACATTTTCTTTACTTAGGCTTTGTTTAAGTTTGTTTCTTAAGATGGAATCCTCTATTCTCTCAATCTGCTTTTCCATCCATAATTCTGAATTAGGGTCTACCTCACTAAGAATTGATACTGTTTTTTGTAATATACCCATAGGGAATGCTCCAGACCCGCATGCTGGATCAATCACCTTTAAAGAGGATAAAGCATCTATAATATCCGTTTTATTAGGATCGGAAAGCTTTATATTATCAAATGTATTCTGGAGTAACTGGTCTATTTCTTCTTCACTGATCTTGGTCTTTTCTAATAAATAATATTTTAGACTTTGACTCACCATATAATCCACTATATCTCTCGGTGTGTAATAACTACCTGTTGATTTTCTTGCTGTTTCCCCAGTATCGGGGTTAATTTCTGCTAATAGGTTTTCAAATATTCGCCCTAACATCTCTGGGTCAACTGAAAGTTCTATATCAGAGCTTGTATTTTCATCTATTGTGAAATTATATGTTTCTAAGGTTTCAAATAAATCTTCAAACCAGCAATCAGGAATTTGAAGAGTATTAACATATTTTGAGATTTTAAGTTCACTATCAAGTTCATAATAATCATCTATATGAGCTTCAAATAGACCACCATTGAGGAATGGTATTAAATCAAATAAATTGTTTCTAAATTTTTGATTTCTCTCCTTCAAAGGTTTGTTTAATACTTCAAAAAATAGAGGTTCTAAAACATTGTGATAATAATTCTTCCCTATGTTAGCCGTTGATAGCAACTCCTCTGGCATCAGAGGTTTTCCCTGCTCTGAGTTCTTTTTCTTTAAAAACCAGCAGAATATAATTCTACCAATTAACCTAACTACAAATTCCTGCTTCTTTTGATGGTCATCTATACTGGGAAGTTTAAGAGCTCCCTCTTTAAAATCTTCTCTTTCCTGTTTACCGCCAGCCAAAATCATAAAGTATTTTGATATTTGCCTAAAGAATTCTTTATTTACTACCTCTACAGAAAAACGAGATTTCAAATCTTCAAAATCAATTATTCGTCCTTTACCGATTAAATACTTAGTAGGAGTATTTATTTTTGCGTCTGGACCTAAATAGTAGGAATATCTCCGTGGGTTGGATATAATCTTACTAATTTTTTTACCATCTGGCTTTAAGTCAATCGTAATAAGAGAAAACCTGTAATTGGGAGAATTTTCCGAAACGAAAAAAACAAGTGCCCTTTGCTCACCTCTATCAGCCAGAAACTTAAAAGCCTCTTTAGTAATAGTTACTCTTGGATCACTTTCAGACTTATGAGTGAATTCATATACTTTCAAACCTAAGGAACGTGTTTCACCTAATAAAAAGACTTTTTCTATCTTTCTACTATCACTTGGTGAAACTATAACTTCTTCTTCAAATATTAGAAAATCTTCCGGTAAAAAATAATCCCTTAGGAAATTTAAAGCATTGTCATAGGTATATCCTGCATTAAAGTCAATCATTGCTCAAATTCCTCCGAAAGAATAATTGTTTCTCGCTCGTCATCAATTTCATTTGCTCTTTTAATAATCTTCCTTAAATATTGATGAGGTATTTCTCTTATTAGGATTTGATACATATTTTCGTAGTCTTCTGTATCCAGGCTTCTGATTAATTTTTCGTACCTTTCAGGCAAATTATCTAATTCTTTAACAACCCTCAATAAATCCTCAGCATAATCTTTTGCAGGCGGATAATTTTCCTGTAAAGTTTTAATCTTAAAGATTGTATCAGCTTTACCTTTGTCTGATGGTGATTGAGTCTTTTTGTTAAATAAATTCTTTAAGATATCCTGATAGATTGGCTCAAAGTATTGTGAAACCTCTTTACTCATTTCATCTTGACCAGCTTCAAACAGAGATAGAGCTTCTTTAAAAGTTATATTTTGTGTTTTTGAATCATTTGTCCCAAAATTGAATTTGCTATTCTCGCCTTTCTTCCCAAAGACCAATACTCCATTTTTCCCTTTATTAACCGATCTTTTAATTCTAACTCTTTTAGGTATTTCGAGAGCTTTTTCTATTAGTGATGGATTTTCTGATTCAATACTATTGAGCATATCGATATATTTAGCGTCCCATGATTCTTGTTCTGTCTCTTTGGAAGCATCAGAATATCTTTTCTGCATAAAGGATTCTAATTCTTCATCGTTTGTTAACACCTTTGTATCTTCTCCTAAAATTGCCTGGATCATTGCAATCTTTAGAGTGGAGATCTGTTTTGTTCTTGTTTCCCTTTCACCTATAGCTGTTGGGAAGAAATTATAAATAAACAGTTCATCAAACATCTTATGACTAATACGGTTAATTCTTCCAACTCTCTGGATAACTCTTGTTGGATTGTATGGAATATCATAATTAAATACTGCTCCTGCTCTACCGAGATTAAAACCTTCTGATATGGCGTCAGTTGCAAGCAATATATCATAATCATTTTTTGGAGTGGAGTTGGAGGCATCAAAATTCTCCACTATTATTTTTTTATTCTTCTTACTCGAATCCGCAGAAGTGTATTTAAATACTCTAAAATCGCTCTTAATGTTATCATATAGATAATTAACAGTGTCTGCGAATTCTGAGAAAACAAGTATTTTTCTTGAGGGTTCTTTATTAAACTTCTCCTTAATTATCTCTTTAAAATACTTTAGCTTTGGGTCAAGTTTTTCATCTATTAAAGCCCAATCAGTTTTTATTTTTTTGAGTAATTCAATGTCTTTTACGAGTTCTTCCCTAAAAGTTACTTTCAGTTCCTTTTTGTCTATGAAAAAGTAGCCTTTTTGCTTGAGTTGTTCAATCTTTTTCTTTATCGTTTCTAATGTATCTTCTGAATCTACACATTCAGTATCATCTTTCATATCATCTTCGCATTCAGAATCATCCATCATATCCTCTACACTGGGTATAGTGCCCTTTTTAAAAATTGGGACAAGAGAGAGTTTATCGTGCCAATTTAATATTAATTCTGATGAATTAATCATAGTATCAAGGGAAATTTTAAAAGCTTTGATAGAGCTTTCAAACCTTCTAACAAGTTGCCTCCGCATAAATTTAGCCAAGTTCATCTGGGCAAGCCTTAGAAAATCTATATCTCCTAATGCCTCCTCAATCTCCTTTTTGTATTTCTCGATCTCTTTAATGTAGGTTATTGATTTATATCTGACTCCTTGAAAGCCTTTTGTTTCATCTTCAGGGGAGATCTTATCGAGAGTTTTTATATATAGTTTAGATAAACTTTCAAGCTTATACTCCAATGACACTGGAGGGTTTACTATAGGAAATTCTATACCCTGCTTTTTTAAATCGGTTCTGTATTCTTTTATTAAATCTAAATCAATACGTGATCTGCGAATAACGAGAGGGTATAAAATGGAGCGCATCTCCTCGGAAATAAGATCTATTTTAGCTTTTAGCTCATCCTGCTCTATTTTGTTTTCTTTTTGCTTCTTTTTTAGTTCCTTGTAAGAGGTTATGAGAGAGCTGAATTCAAATGATAAATTATCAACCGTCTGTAGTGTTGATTTTGCTGGAATCTGAAAAAGCTTAATAAGAGAGAACAAATCCTCGGGAGCATTATTGTATGGAGTAGCTGACAACAGTATTACTTTGTTTCCCTGACAAAGCTTATGTAAGTTTGCATAATCAATTGTTAGAGGATTTCTGTACCTGTGGGCTTCATCGATTATAATGAGTTTTGTCTCTTCACTATGGTTTTCTTTTAGAGCCTCTTCTATAAGTCCGCAGCTATAAACTTTGGCATTGTAGCCAAATTCAAATCGATAATCATCCCATTGCTTCGTAAGATGCGGCGGACAGATAATAACTGTCTTTTTCCCTAAATTGGCAGCAATCGTTGAAGCTACTATACTCTTGCCGAGACCAACCACATCGGCAATAATCACACCATTATGTTTTTCCAATATCGATAAACTCTGCTTAATCGCATCTATTTGATATTTTAAATCAAATTTCTGTTTTGTAAGGGAAGCCGGTGTTTTAATATTCTCAATCTCAGTGGTTGTGAAGAATTCTTTTAATACTCGAATAAAAATTAGATAAGGCGATGGTAATTTTTTGAACCAGATTTTGTTGACTACTTTTTCAAAGAATTCTTCTTTTGACTCAGGAGAGACAATTTCTACAGCATTTTCCCATAGTTCATCAAAAAACTTATCCAGTTCATTAAAATCATTTGGTTCTCTACTAATGTGGTTTATCTCCTTCTGATTTTTGAGTCCTGAAAGAGTAAGGTTGCTTGAGCCAGTTATAACTGTTCCTGGATATGTATTTAGCTGGTTAAACTCAGGAAGAGTCTTAAATAAATACAATTTAGCATGATTTGGATCTAAAGTTTTCTTTATCTGGAGAGTATTATCCTGGATTTTTTTAAGAAATACTTCAAATGCTTCCTGCTTTTCAAGTGAGTCAAATAGGTTTGTTTCATTGATAGCATCTTTAAGTGAATTTAAATATTTGTCTCTTACGGATGCCCTCGATTGATTGTTTTTGTAATTGATTATTGCATATTCCTTCACTCTATTCATTAAATCAACTTCAATGTCTAACCCAACAAGGATTTTTACATCTTTATCTTCAATTGCTTTATAAATTTGCTCAAATCCTGAAAAGTAGAAATATCCAACAAGAATTTTAAGACTCTCTGAAAGTGGTAATATATTGTTAATTATCTCAGAAAGAAACAATTTTTGGTTAGTAATATATGCCATTAACCTACTCCAATTATATTATATCAGAAGATGCTTTTTAGCAAACTTAAGCAGCCAAAAACCAGTGTATCAATTTTATTTATTAATTGCAATTGCACTAAGCCAGTTATTGTAGGCTTCTTCGAAAGCTTTTAGAAATGCATTTAATAACTCTTCTCTGCTTACTCCCGCTATACCTTCATTTTTAAGGGATGTTGCGAGTGGAGAGACTTCATTTGAGATGTTTACACCAATTCCCACAATAAAATAGATGTTTTTTTCTTCTGCTACTTTTGCCTCAATTAATATTCCTGCAACCTTTTTACCATTTATTAGAATATCGTTAGGTTCTTTGAATTGAATAATTTTAGACTTTGAATAAGCCACCAAAATATCTCTTAAAACTAAGCCAGTTAACTTTGATAATGCTTCATTTTGCTTTGGACTAAATGGGGGCTTTAGGAGAAAAGAAAAGTAGAGCCCTCCCACCTCTGATTGCCAGATATTACCGTTTCTTCCTCTTCCAGCTGTTTGTATCATAGATGTTATAACAATACCCTCTTCCAATGAAGATAAATCTTTTATTATATCGTTTGTAGAGGTACAACATAGCAGATTTATTGGTTCTTTAAATTTAAAAGGTGTCATACTTTATGATTGTGCTATAACCAGTAAGTACAAATATTGAATTATCAGATACAGTAAAATCAATAATTCCCTCTAAAAGCTCTTCATATTGCCTCTTCAGTTTTCCGCTATTTCTATCAATTAGATTAAGCCACTTTAAGGAGCTCTCATAGATTAATAAATCTTTTGTGATTTCTGGGGTAGAATTGCTTTTCTGCAATTCAGAAAACCACAAAATCGAACCATTTTTTAAATTAAATGCATATAGTTTACCATCAGAAAAATTCTGATACACAATCCCATCATAGGCAACAGGAGAACTTTGAGTATAAGGGCTTATTAGCTTTTTCCATATGAGCTTTCCATTTAAGTTAAGGCAGTAAATACTCCCTTCATAGGTTGTAAATATCAAATAATTTTCTATTAGAGCAGGAGTTGAGACAATTGTCTCAGGTGTATTAAATGTCCATCTTAAAGATCCACTCTGTGTTAGACAGTAAAATATTCCAGATGTGGAACCAAAATAAATATATTTACCACATGTTGCAGGTGAGGATTTTAAAGCTCCACCTGTCTTATATTCCCATAGCTTTCCACCACTGATTCTATCAAGCGAATAAAGCTTACCATTATCAGAACCAAATATTAAAGAATTACCTAATATGAGAGGAGAAGTGTAAATTGAGCCAGAAATAGGATAACTCCACAATTCTTTTCCACTTGCAAAGTCAAGGCAAATAATCCTTCCTTCTGCTGTCCCAAAATATAATCTACTGTCATAGTAAGTGGGACTGGATGTTATTTCGGAGTAAGTTTTATAAATCCACAAACATTCCTTTGTAGATTCATTAATTGAGATGATTTCGCACTTTTTGGTTACAGCAACCAAAGAATTATTAATAAAGTTTATCTCTTTTAAATTAGGAATGTTTTCGATTGTCCATGCCTTTACTGAATTATTTTTGATTAAAGCATCAGTATAACCAGTTCTTTGGAAATTCCCTTTAAATGTAAATGAGTTTGCTGGAATGTAGGCAAACCCTTGAGAAATTAACAAAAAAAGAGTAACTAAAACAATAGATATATATATCAATTTCTTCATTTTTTTCACCTCTTAAAAAGAGAGATTTTAAAAAGCAAGAGTAATCGTTATTTTCTTTTCGTTAGGCTCCCAATCGACCTTACAACCAAGGTTTTCAGCAACAAATCTTAATGGAACAAGCGTTCTTCCGGGTGGTACAACTAGTGGCTTTATATTAGGATTATCAGGGTCAATTTGGACCTTTTTCCCGTTTACATATGCAACTGGGTTATTAATCCACATCTCAATTTTAATATCACGCATAATTATTGTGATCTTCTTTGTGTTAGCCTCAAAATCAACTTTTCCACCTAATGCTTCAACGACATATCTTATAGGGAGAAGAGTCCTCCCTTCAATTATTGTGGGAGTTACATCCATTAATGAATCTTTACCATTTACAGAGATAACTTTTGAACCAATTTTTAGAATTATTACTATTTTTTGAGGTATAGGAGGCTCTCCTCCACCTTTTGTTTTTACTTCAACCGTATTTGATGGAAGGGAACTACCAGCTGCATTGAAGGCAAAAATTCTGTAATAATAGGTCATTCCTGGCTCTAAACCCTCATCTCTAAATGCAGTCATATTTGGTGGTAGCGTTTGCACTATTTCAAATTTAGCTTCTCCAATTTTTCTTCTCTCGAGCTTAAACCCCTCTTCATTATCAGAATTGTCCTTCCAGCTAAGGACTATATCTTTCTCATATATTTCTTCAGCTTTAAGGTCAGTAGGAGGAAGGGGAGGATCAGTTTCTGATAATCCTTTTATCCTTATCATTATTTCGTTTGAAGGGCTTGACTCGCCGACATTATTATATGCAGTTAATTTAAAATAATAAGTATTTCCTGGTATATAAAGGCTTGAATCTTCGTAAGATGTTTCATTTGTAGGAAGTTGTGCATACAGGGCATAAGAATCAATTTCATTTATGGATATATATAGTCTAAATCCCTCTTCATTGTCTGAATTATCTTTCCATTTAAAGTAGATTGTCTCTTCTTTAAGTTCTCCTTCAAGGTCAGATGGTGCTAAAGGAACTTTTTCTTCTTCTGGTGGTGTCTCGCCAACCTTTGTTTCAACAAGGACTTCATTAGAATATGCAGATTCGCCGCTCTTATTATATGCTTTTACTCTGTAGTAATAGAACATTTTTGGTGTGACAGTGTTATCCAGATAATAATTTATATTAACTCCTAATTTAGCAATTTCTCTATATTCTGAATTTAATGCCTTTCTTTCGAGCTTAAACCCCTCTTCATTATCAGAATTGTCCCTCCAGCGAAGCTCGACTTCTCTTTCGGAAATGACTATTGCTCTAAGGTCTGAGGGAGCAGTTAAGCCTTCACCACCACTTTGAGGCATCCCTTCGGTTGTTGCAAAAGCTTCATTTGAGTAATTAGAAAATTCACTTCCAGCAAATGCTCTCACTCTGTAATAGTATGTAGTATAAGTTTTTAAATTTATATCGAGATAAAATTCTGTATTAGGGGACACCTTTGCAATTTCTGTAAAATCATCTAATCCCTGTTTTCTCTCAATTGAAAATCCCTCTTCACCATTTGAATTATCTATCCAGCTAAGGTTTATCTGGTTGTACATTGCAAGGGCAGTTAGATCAGTGGGGGTATCTAATTTAGCCTGATCAGCGAAACCAATTTTATAAGGCAGTAAAATTGTTATTATTAAAAATAATATTAATTTTTTCTTCATAAAACATCACCTCAAATTTCATAATTATTCATTTAATATTGTTTCAGCTCTTCTTAAGAGCTCCTTAATTATATAAAGATCCTTTCCAAATTTATCTGGATTGGAAAGAGCATTTTTTAGGAATGCTCTATATGATTCAGCAAGCTCAAGATAAATATTCTTGTAATCGTTATTACTCAACTCATATTTACCATTAATCCAGCTATATACATCCTCCCATATTAAGGAGTTCATTAAACTATTACCAAAATGCACCATATCATTATATACATTTAATATCTCTGAAAGTCCGTCCCCGTTCAAATCTATAATTTCTATTCGATTTAATGGCTTATTTTTTGAAAGAAATATCTCTTTAAATGATCCATTTTTTTCAGTCTTAAATATGGATATTCTTTCTGCAGAAATATTTTCTCCGCCTCCCCAAAATGATGTTAGGAGTTCACCCATTTTATCATTATTTATGTCGATTAGAGCAAAATCAATAAGTTTCCAGCCGAGGTATGTGCTGTTTGTTTCTTTATCCTTACAAAAACTGATTTTCTTTAAGGGCACATCAATATTTGCTATTTCATGAGGAGTAGCAATCAGGATAAACTTTTTCCCATATGCCTCATAATCGATTCTTCCTGTAACATTTGTGAAATCCACATTTTTCCAGAATGGTTCCATAATCTTATATTTATATTTTGGTTGTGGTCTAATTGAAGGATAAAAGCCATCAGTTAATTTTGTTGGTTTTATTTCATTAATTGATTCAACATACATTATAGCTCCATCTTTTGAATAGGAGAATGTATAAGAATTCTTTGAGAATGAGTAGCCTTTAAACTGGTTCTCTGAGGAGGCTACCTCTTGAATTTCTAATAAATCAGTTGTGGCAAAATTTAGGACTGATCTTTTTGCTCTTTTATCAATACCTTTAATAAAATTGTAGTCGTAAGGATAATACTCACTAAAGAGAAAAAATTTAGAATTTCTTGAGAATATGTCGTAGTATTTCCAGGCATCGCTAAAACTATTAGATATGACTTTCCCAGTTTTTACGTCAATTAAAGAGATTCCCCAGTCAAATGAAGATATAGCAATCTTATCCCCATTTTCAGAAATCTTTATAAAGCTATTCTGTATATTCGGAATAGTAATATATGAAAATGTTTGCAATTGGTTTGGCTCGAGTTTTGATTCTGTATAATTAAACTTCATTAATGATATAGACCCATCAGCGTTTCTCCTTAAAAAATAAAAAGATGACCCATCTTCATTCCAGGATGGAGCATAATCATCTCCTGATGTTAGCTGTCTTAGGTTTTTACCAACAGAGTCAATTATCCAGATACCTTTATCTTCTCTTGAAAAAAGGATTTCCTCATAAGCAGGAGATTTATACATTGTTTCATCTTCTTGTTGTGGTTTAAAGAGGCTAAAAACATAAACACCTAATTTATAAATACCAAAACCTAAAAGAGATACAATGCAAATAATTACTAAAGCTGCTATTACTACCGCTAACCTTTTTTTAATTTTTATTTTCTTTTTGCCCAATTTCCACTCCAGATAATTAGACTAATTTTTTATAATTTTACTATAAAATTAAAATCTTTAATAGGTTTAAATGCAAATATTTTGAGGAGGCGATTCAAATGATGGAGGAATATATTCAAGTATTTACTACCACCGATAGCGAAGAAAATGCTAATGAGATTGCAAAGATAGTCCTTTCAAAAAAATTAGCTGGTTGCACACAGATAATTGGTCCTATAGTTAGCAGTTACACACCCCTATACTACGCCTGAAATCATAGC
>JAGPKI010000048.1 GCA_018054005.1 Caldisericia bacterium | reverse complement strand
TGTCATTTCGCATACACCTCTCTGTCATTCCTCACGCACCTCTTTGTCATTCCCGCGAAAGCGGGAATCCAGGAAGTATTTATTCCTTCTAATTCTAATATTAACATCTCATTGTATTTCTACAACAACACAAGCATGAAAATAATAACTTTAATCCTTTTCTTGTGCCTATTATATAACTAAACAATTCAATCTCTTTACCAAATATAATTTTGGAGTTATTATTTTCGGAAGAATATATAGAATGAAGTAAAATTAATAGTTTGATAAACTAATTTTAAAGAAAAATACAATCATTACTCAACGCAAAGAGGTCATTTATATACTTTCACAATTATTGCGTTTAATATCCTGAGATAGTATATTCTTAGCAAAACCGAAGGATCTCATTACTTTTAGTATCAATATAGAGGATTCCATACTCACTAAGAATAGAAAAGATGTATTTTCGTAAGGACAAAATGAAATTTTTTATTTTTCTTTGAAAATATAACCTTGACATTAAGTATTTCTCAATATATAAATTATCAGAAATTTTAATAAACTATTAATATACATTTGGGAGGTAATTATAAGTTTAAAGTATCGTATTAATAATGAAATTAAAGCTAAAGAAGTACGCCTCATTGATAACGAGGGAAAGCAATTTGGAATCGTTAACACAAAAGATGCAATCGAGATGGCAAGAGAGAAAAATCTTGACCTTGTTGAGATAGCCCCGAGTAGCAATCCACCAGTTTGTAAAATAATGGATTATGGAAAATTTATTTACGATTCCGATAAGAAAATGAAAGAATCTCGCAAGAAACAGCTTGGAACAGATCTAAAAACCATAAAGTTAAGATTAAGTATAGGAGAGGGAGATTTAAATATTAAAAAACAACAAATTATGAAGTTTCTCGAATCGGGTAATAAAGTAAAAATTATTGTGATGTTTAGAGGTAGAGAGATTATCTATAGCAGTAAAGGTTTTGATTTGCTTAATAAAGTTTTTGACAGCATAAAAAGTGTTGGTAAATTTGAAAAAAAGCCAAAGCTTGAAGGCAAAAATTTAATTGCAATAATTTCCCCAATTCCAAAATCAGAAGCAAAAAGGAGTTAAAATGAAATTATATTCACGTAAAACTGCAAAAAAAAGGTTTAAAATTACAGGTAGTGGAAAGATTTTGAGATTACCTACAGGGCATAGTCACCATCTTGAAAAAAAAGATTCAAGGAAAAAGACAGCTCAACTAAGACAGGTAGAAGTTAGCAAAAATGATTTTAAAACTGTAAAAAAAATTATTCAGTAATTAATTTATAAGGAGTTTATATTATGAGAATAAAAGGCGGCATCACTCGTAGAAGAAGAAGAAAAGAAATATTAAGAAAGGCAAAAGGTTTCAGAGGTGCAGCTAAAAATAGAGTGAAAGTTGCAAAAGAAGCTGTAATGAAAGCTGAGCGTTATGCTTATATAAGCAGACGTCAGAAAAAGAGAGATATAAGAAGGCTTTGGATCCAAAGAATAAACATAGCTCTTAGAAATGCTGATCCTGAATTGTCATATTCAAAATTTATTAATGGTTTGAAAAAAGCAAATATTGACCTGAACCGTAAAATGCTTGCAGATATGGCAGTTAACGATAAAGATGGGTTTTTGAAAGTCATTGAAGTAGTTAAAAATAGTCAACAAGTATAAATAAATTTTAGATGGGTAAATATTTTGGCACAGATGGTATAAGAGGAATTGCAAATATAGAGCTTAATCCTGAATTAAGTTTTAAAGTAGGGAAAGCATTATCATTGTATCTTCAAAAACAGTCTTCTAACTGTGGTGTTGTTGGGATTGGAAAAGATACAAGGCTTTCAGGAGATATGATTGAAAGCTCAGTAATGTCTGGATTGCTTTCATCTGGGATGTCTTGTAAATTATTAGGAATTCTTCCAACACCTGCTGTTTCACGATTAACTAATTTAATACATTGCGAGGCTGGAATAGTAATTTCTGCTTCACATAATCCAGTTTCCGATAATGGTATAAAGATATTTGATAAATTCGGTTTTAAACTTAGTGATATAGATGAAGAAATTATTGAAGAATTGATTGATTCATGTTCAAATCATTCCATGGGCAATGGTTGCGAATTTGGAAGATCTTTCGTTGAGAATAACTCGTCACAAATATATGTTGAATCAGTATTAAGTGAATTTAAAGATTTGTATTTAAAGGGCTTAAACATACTTGTAGATTGTGCTTTTGGCGCAACATACCTCACAACGCCCTATGCATTAGATAAACTTTCCGCAAAAGTTATAAGTGTAAATTCCTTTCCTGATGGAGCAAACATTAATGTTAATTGCGGTTCCACTCACCCTGAATTTATTATAAACTATGCCAAAGAAAATAAAATCGACTTTGATATTGCTTTTTCTCATGATGGTGATGGCGATAGGGTAATAGCTCTATTACCTGACGGTAGAATTATTGATGGAGATATTATTATGTCTCTGTGTGCAATATATAAGAAGAACAATTCAAAATTAAATAACAGAATTGTCGTTGGGACTATAATGTCCAACAAGGGGATCGAAGAGTATTTAAAAGAAAATGATATAGAGTTTGTGAGGTCAAATGTTGGGGATAAGTATGTCCTGCGTGATATGATCAGACTAAAAGCAGATATTGGTGGAGAACAATCTGGTCATATAATATTCCTTGAAAAAGTTAAAACTGGTGATGGTCTTGTGACCATGCTTGAATTTCTTGATATTTTAGTAAAAACAGATTTTAAAATTATCGATGAGATTAAAAAAATCAATTTTTATCATCAGAATTTAACGAACGTTAAAACTTCAAATAAGGAAAGAGTTTTAAATTCTCAACTTCTTAAAGATACAATCGATAAACTAACAAAAGATTATAAAGATTTAAGAATTAATGTTAGGCCCTCCGGAACAGAGCCATTAATTAGAATATTTGCTGAGGCAAAAGAAAAAGATATAGTCGACAAAGCAATCGAAGAGTTAAAGTTAGTAATTGATTCTTTAGCATAAACGTTTATTATTAATATATTATGTCATTTGTTCATTTACATAATCATTCTGAGTATAGTCTATTAGATGGACTAAATAGAATTAGAGACTTAGTCCAAGTTGCTAAAAGATATAATATGCCTGCAATAGCAATTACTGATCATGGAGTAATGTATGGAGCTATTGAATTTTACAATGAGTGTGTAAAAGAGGGCATCAAGCCAATAATTGGCTGTGAGCTATATATGGCTAAATCTCACAAGCAGAAGGAATCAAAGCAAGATGCTGAGAATCAGCATATTCTACTCCTTGCAAAAGATTATACTGGTTACCAAAACCTTTCAAAGCTTGTTTCAATAGCACATATAGATGGTTTTTATTACAAACCAAGAATAGACCTTGAGCTTCTTTCTCAATATAGCAAGGGACTTATTGTTCTAACTTCATGCGTAAAAGGCTTAATTCCATCATATTTTCTTCAAGGTAATGCCAATAAAGCTTACGACACAGCCTCTAATTTAAAATCATTGTTTGGAAATGATTTTTACATAGAGCTGCAGGATCATGGTCTTGAGGATGAGAAAAAGGTTATTCCACTTCTCGTTAAATTAGCAAAAGATCTTGATCTTCCGCTTGTTGCAACTCAGGATGCTCACTATCCCAACAAAACTGATGCCCATGCTCATGATATATTATTATGTGTTCAGACTCTAAAAGATTATGATGATAAAGATAGGCTTAAATTTGCAACTGAGGAATTTTATCTAAAATCTCCCGAGGAGATGAAGGAGCTTTTTGGAGATATTGAAGGAGCAATAACAAACACATTAGAAATTGCAGCAAAGTGTAATTTAAAGTTTGAATTTGGTAAAATACATCTTCCAAAATTTACTCTTCCTGATGTTCAAACTGATGAAGAAAAATTCCTGTTCTTAAAAAATTTGTGTTATAAAAATCTACCGAATTTGTATGGCGACAATCCTCCTAACTCTGTCGTTTCGGAAAGACTTGAATTTGAACTTGATACAATTAGAAAGATGCAATTTGTTGACTATTTCCTCGTTGTTTGGGACTTTATGAGGTTTGCAAGAGAGCAGGATATACCTGTTGGTCCGGGGAGAGGTTCAGCTGCTGGAAGTATTGTAAGTTATCTTTTAAACATAACTGGTATTGACCCGCTTGAATATAATCTATATTTCGAGAGGTTCTTGAATCCCGAAAGAGTAAGTATGCCCGATATAGATATAGATTTTTCCGATGAGAGAAGAGATGAAGTTATAAATTATGTAAGAGAAAAATATGGACAATACAAAGTGGCTCAGGTAGCAACTTTTGGAAAAATGGAAGCAAGAGGAGTTTTACGCGATGTAGCAAGAGCTCTTAAATATTCTTATGGTGAAGCTGATAAAATAGCTAAAAAAGTTCCGCAAGGATTAGGCTTGGATGAAGCTTATAATGCTGTTCCTGAATTTAGGAGTATAATTGATTCAAGTTCTCAGAATAAAGAGCTTTTTGAGATTTCAAAAGAGCTTGAAGGGCTTTCAAGGAATTTTTCTGTTCATGCAGCTGGAGTAGTTATAGGAGATACGGAGCTTTGGAGTTATATTCCTCTTCAGCTTGATAAAAATAAACACATAGTTACTCAATATGATAAAGATGCTATAGAGCAACTCGGATTGCTAAAGATGGATTTTTTAGGCCTTAGAACTTTGTCAATTATTGATTCATGTTCAAAATTGGTTAAGGAGACCACTGAAACCGAAATAAATTTTAACAAACTTCCTCTTAATGATGATAAAACTTTACAACTTTACAAAAATGCAGATACCTCTGGAGTATTTCAGGTAGAAAGCCGAGGAATGAGAAAGATTCTAAAAGATTTAAACCCTGAGAATATTGAGGATATAATTGCAGTAATTGCTCTTTATAGGCCTGGACCACTCAACCTTACAGAAACTTTTATTCACAATAAATTGCATCCAGAGGATATTACCTACCCTCACCCTGATTTAGAACCCATACTTAAAAAAACTTATGGAATTTGTCTTTACCAGGAACAAGTAATGGAAATTGCAAGGAAAATGGCTGACTTTTCGCTTGGAGAAGCTGATATTTTAAGAAAAGCTATGGGTAAAAAGAAACCAGAATTGATGTTCGAGAAGAGGGATGAATTTATTACAAGAGCTATTAAAAAAGGTTACACTAAGGAAGTCGCATCCAATGTATTTAGCGTTCTTGAATATTTTGCAGGGTATGGTTTTAATAGAGCTCATGCTGTAGCTTATGGATTTATCTCTTATTGGACAGCATATCTTAAGGCGCATTACCCTCTTTATTTCTTCACTTCATTGTTAAATAGCACAATAGGTAACGAAACAAAAACTGAGGAGTATTGTTTCGAATGCAGAAAAAATGGAATTGATATTCTTCCTCCAAGCATTAATGATAGTGAGCCTCTTTTTAGCGTAGAAGGCAATTCAATAAGGTATGGTTTACTTGCAATAAAAAATATTGGTGAAGCGGCAATCAAGTCAATTGTAGAAGAAAGAAAAAAGAAAGGGAAATTCATAAGTTTCCCAGAATTTTTAAGTAGAATAAAAAAAGGGGCTAATAAAAAAGTTATTGAATTCTTGATCAAAGCTGGAGCCTTCGATGTATTTGATAAAGATAAATCCAAACTTCTTTCAAACTTTCAGGGTGAACAGGTTGAAGAAGTAAGTTTGTTTGGAAATTCAGCATCGCTAAATAGGACAACCGTTAAAAAACAAGAGTCATCCCATGATATTGATATTCATTCAAATGCAAATTTCGAGAAGGAAGCATTGGGGTTTTACCTTACTAATCATCCATTAAATTCTTATTTAGAATTTTATAATTTTGATACATATAAAGTATCTGAAATACCAGAAATTACTGAAGAGGAGACAGAAATAAAATTATTTGGACTTCTCTCTGGGTTAAGATATCCAAAAAAGAGAGAAAATGGAAATTTTGGTTTCTTGCAATTCGAGGATTTAACAGGTTCGGTAGAAATATTAGTTTCAGGAAGTTTGCTTGAAGAGGTAAATAAATATATTGAGAAAGATGGTGCTATATTAATAAATGTACGAGTAAAAAGATCTGATGATAATTTAAGGTTAAGCCTACAAGGTATTGATAGATTTATATCAAAACAGACATATGAAAAAGAGAAAAACGAAACCTCAGTACTCAATTTGAAATTAAATTATTCTGTATTAAGCTCTGATATGATTAAGGTCTTATTAACCACTCTTTCTCGGTATAAGGGTACTAATCCAGTAAAAATTATCCTAATAAAGGACAATTTTGAGATAAAATCTATTGCCGGTAGCAAGTTGTGGGTTAGTAAAAACAAAGAAACCGTTAGTGAATTGAGTAGCATTTTAGGTAAAGATAACGTCTGGTGGGAAAAGTGAAGAGGTTATTTTATTCAACTCGCTTTCAAGTAATAATTTTTATGATAGTTATAACCATATTGGGTAACTCTGTGCTTGGTTATTTACTTTCAAGAGAAGCGTCTCAAAAACTTATTGAAGGTAAACAGGATGAGCTTTACACCCAGGCAAAACTTCTTTCAAAAATTTATTTAACTCTCGTAAAACCAAGAATGGAAATGCTCGCTGAGGAACAATATAGATCACAAAAAGGTGAAAATAAGCGAAGCTATGAAGAAATCCTAAAAGATATTAGGTATTACTATCTTGAAACACCTTTAAGGGATTACACAAAAGCACTTAATGAGTCTTTTGAAGAATTAGGGGCAGGCTTTTATTTTGCTGATCTTGGTAAAGTTATTGCTTTTGAGAGTAATAAAAAATATTTAAAAGATAAAAAACTAGTTGCATTTGTTCCACTTTCACAAGATGGTTCTTCTTTTGTTTGGATCGAAGAATCATTTCATAATATAGACTTAAAAATAGCAGATATTCAAAGAAAAGCATTCACTCCACTAATTATTGTAATACTTAGTACTCTTTTATTTGGAATAATTTTCGCAATGAATTTTACAACCAATATAAGAAAAATAAAAATAGGCTTGGAAAATCTTACAAAGGATTTAAATTATAAATTACCAAACTTATTTGGAGAGTTTGGAGAAATATCACACGGTATAAATGTTCTTTCCGAAAAACTTCTTAAATCAAGAAGTATGTCAGATTTAATACTTGCAAGTACAAAAACTGGAATGGTTTCTTTTAAGGAAAATTTTGAATTATCATTTATTAATGATTCTGCACTTAAAATTTTGGGGCTTGAAAAAAATGAAAGCGATGGAGAAAGAATTATCAATTTATTAGGCTCTATAGTTAAAGAAGGTATTAACCAAGCGTTTAAGAAGGATAATACTTTTACGTTTGACAGCTTGAATGTGATAATAAATGGAAAAGAGAGATATTTGAACGTTACAATATTACCTTATTATGATCCAGTTGGTGAAAAAACAGTTTTAATAACAATCGATGATGTTACAGAAAATGTTAAATTAATAAAAGAGGCTCAAAGAGATGAGTCCCTTAAAATGCTTGGACTATTCACAACTGGAGTTGCACATGAAATTAGAAATCCCCTTACATCTATAAAGGGATTTATACAACTGTTAAATAAGAGAATTTCTGATGAATCTGAGAACAAAAGACTTATAAATCTTTCTATGAAAGAGATCGAAAGGCTTGAAAGCTTGATTAAAGATTTAATAATATATGCAAAACCTTCAAAGCCTAATGTTGAGTGGATAAATGTTGTAGGTATTTGCGAAGACGTTATTCAGATTCTCTCACAGAGAATTTCTCAAAAGAAGATTAATCTTAATATTAACTTACCAAACGGGCTTTATGTAAAAGGTGATAGAAAACAACTTTTCCAAGTGTTCTTTAATCTCACTCTAAATGCTATACAAGCTGTTAAACCAGAAATCGGAGTTATTAATATTTATGCAGATATTGATAAAGAAAGAGATTCTGTTAGAATAGTTATTGAAGATAATGGTATTGGGATACCTTCAGAAGATTTGAATAAGATATTCACTCCCTTTTTTACAACAAAAGACAAAGGAGTTGGTTTGGGACTTGCCATAAGTAGGCGTATTATGAACGACAATGATGGTAAATTAACTTTTGAGAGTAAATATGGCGAAGGAACGAAATTTGTTCTTGAATTACCAGAATATAAAATAGAAGAAGTAAAAATTTATGGGTAAAGCGAGCATTCTTATTGCTGATGACGAAGATGGTGTCAGAGAGCTATTTAATGAAATATGTAAAGATGAAAACTATAATGTAATCCTCGCAACAAACGGATTGGAGGCAGTACAGAAAGCAAAAGAAGAACTTCCTGATGTGATCATACTCGATATACGTATGCCTGGAATTGATGGCTTAGAAGCTTTTAGAAAAATAAAGGAATCTTTAATAAATGTACCAGTTCTATTTATTACTGCATTTGGTAGTCCAGACCTTGCAATTGAAGCTATGAAAGAGGGTGCTTATAATTATATAACTAAGCCTTTTGATATTGACGAAATTAAAATTCTCATTAGAAAAGCAGTACAATTAAGAGAATTAACAAAAAGAGCGAAACCCTATATTAGTAATACACATGATACATCTATAGAAATAGAATTGTTAGGTCATTCAAACTTGATGCAAGAAATATACAAAATGATTGGGAAAATCTCAGAAAGCAATGCACCTATCCTTTTAGAAGGGGAATCTGGTACCGGTAAAGAGCATATTGCAAGAAAGATTCATTCTTTAGGAAGATTAAAAGATCAACCATTTATAATAATAAACTGCAATTGTGCTAATGATCAGTCAAAAGAAGCTTTAGAAATTAATAAAATCTCTTCTAATTCAGAAACAACCTATTATCTTAAAAACATCGATTCGCTTTCTCTCATTTCTCAATCACAATTAGCTGAAATAATAAAAAATAATAATTCCAACAGAATAATTGCTGGTACTACAATTGACCTTTTTTCACTTGTATCTAAAAATCAATTTAACGAAGATTTATACTATACATTACGGGTGATGTATATTACTATTCCTCCGCTTCGCCAGAGAAAGGAAGATTTAGAAGAGCTTTCTATCTACTTTCTAAAAAAACAGGGTATGAAGTATGGTAAAATTTTGAATGGTTTTACTGATGATGCCTTAATGATAATTAAAGATTATGATTGGCCAGGAAACCTTGATGAATTAGAAAATGTTATAACTCATGCAATTATAGTTTCAAATGGTAATTTTATTACTTCAGAAGATTTAGGAACAATTGTTTCTAAAATCACCAAAAATAAAAATTCATTAACCAATTTACAAAATAATTCAACATTGAGTCTTTCTGAAGCAGTAAAACAGTTTGAAAAAGAACTTATTTTAGATGCCTTATCAAAAACAAACTGGAATAAAACAAAGACAGCAGAAATTTTAGGTATTTCAAGAAGGTCTCTCTTCAATAAGATGAGGGATTTCAGGCTTTTAAAAGATGAAAATAATGAACCGTAAGTAAAAAAAACTATATTTTTTTATGTGAAAATTGATAATTTTTCTTGCATTTTTCATAATAGTTGTTTAAATTTAGTTAAAATTATAGTTTAAATTGGTCTTCATAAAGGTTTATAGCTTTTTAGAGATATTAAGAAAAGGAGGAAGGCTATATGCGAAAGGGCTTTTTAAGTGTTCTAAGCTTCATAGTCATTTTTACACTTTTATTTTCAACTTTTATTTTTGTTCCCAATACAGTTTATGCAGATGTATCAAGTATTGTTGTTACTCCATATCCGAAAGTATCTGGTCAGATTGCCTCTTACAGGATTGCTTTTAATATTAATGCACCACTAAATGGTGGAACTGACTCAATTTCTGTTGTATTTCCAAAAGAAACAATTATTGATTCAACTATTTCTTCTGGAAATATTTCAGTTAACCCCAAGAAACTTATACCTGCAGACTATGTTCTCAATTACCAGACTGGCACTGTAACTCTTCTTAATCCTTTACAAAAAGGTGATAGGGTCACAGCTAATTATAGGTATGAGGCAGGAGTGGAATATACTCAACTTCCAAGAAATGTTAAATTCTACGATTTAACTTATCCAGCAGGTGATCCAAGGAGAGGCAATGGTGTTCTTGACCCTGGAGAGTGGATTTA
>JAGPKI010000047.1 GCA_018054005.1 Caldisericia bacterium | reverse complement strand
ACGTTTGTTATTCCTGCTCCGGAAGAAGTTTATGAAATTATGGCAGGTGTTCCTAAAGGGAAACTTTTAACTATCAATGAAATTAGAAAAATCCTTGCAAAAAAGCACAATACAACAACTACATGCCCTCTCACTACAGGATTATTTATTTGGATTTCTGCAAATGCAGCAGAAGAAGAAGTTGAAAAAGGATTTAAAAAGAAACCTATTCCTTACTGGAGAACATTAAAAACTGGCGGTGAATTAAACGAAAAGTATCCCGGTGGTGTTGAAGCTCAGGCAAAACACTTAGAAGAAGAAGGTTTTACAATCATTCCTACTAAAAGCATGAAACCACCAAAAGTAAAAGACTATGAGAAATATTTAATTGATGTTTAATAATCTTTAACAAGAAGCTCCATAGAATATAATAACCATTTTTTATAGCATTAGCCATTCTAAATGTCATCAAAATAGCTAAGTAATTGTATCTTCCTAACTAAATTGGAATTCATCTTTTTTCTTTTTTAATGTCAAAGGAGTCAAAAAAAATATACCTTGAATTTCGCATCAAGTGTGGAATGACAAAAAATTGATTCTGCAACAAGTACAGAATAACAAAATGCATCATATGTGGAATAACAAAGGGTATGTGTGGAATGACAAAAAGTGTAACTACTATTATTAAGTGCATATTTTTGCACAAATATTGAAGAATCTCCTATTTTTACATTTGAATAATTAGATCCTTCATTCGATTAAGGATATTTTTCCAATGATAACATAGAGAGAGGTGGGATTTGTTTTTCTTAACTCTGCACTAATTCTTATTTTATTAATTAGATGGGTGTCTAATTTCCTATTCGAAAAAAATAATGTATTACATAAATGCTTTTATAATCATAATCTCTTTTAAGCAATTAAAATTAATCTTTAAAAATATTATTTATAAATTCTTACACTAACCCAGTTATGAGCGTTATTTTATCGTTCATTTTAAATATAAGCACAGAAATATATTTATTTTAAAAGTAAATTATAATAAAGGTAAAATCATACCTTTATATATTTTTACACCCTTATTTTTGCTTCTATTGTCGTAAGTAATAAATAATCTCATAACAACAGTTTGTATTCTGAATTTTATAACTAATTTTTTTATTCCACTTGAATATTTAAATATATATTATGTCTGTAATGAAACCTTTACAGACATAAAGAAATTTTTATAATTATAATTTATGAGATAATTTTCAATTTAATTTTAGAATAAGACTTTTTAAAAGTTGTGGTCGGATATTTCTGTTATCTTGGTCGAAAATATACAAAATATGATGTGAAATAAGCTTCAATCATTACTTTAATACCGTGTATCTTAAAAACATTCTTATATTTATGAAGCAACTAAGCAAATATTAATTTTTAACTTTCTGTTTAAGGCTTGTATACGAATATTATTTCTGCTTATTTTTAGTGTTGCTTTTGATCATAAAAAATTGAATACTATTTCGGATTAAATACATTGCATTTTTCGTTTTTATCTTCTTGTTGAAGATACAGAGGACAATCTTTATAAATCTTTAATTCATGAATAATACGCGAATATGTAAATTAGTTTGACTAATTCATAACCAGAGAAATAATTTGAGGTGAGAAATAGCTTTAAATGAATAATATCTGTAAATATTCATAAAGTTTAATCATTAGATGATTGGTTTTTTATAAATAAAATCAAATAGTTTCAATTTTAAAATATAAAGGTAAAATATTGACTTATTATTTTTGAGTATTAGACAAACAAGCTTTTAGAATCATAAAATAAAATTTAGTTGAGGAGATAAAAAAAATGGAAAAAACATCATTAGGATTAAGTGAAAATTTAGAGGGTTTGTTATGTTACATTTTAGGCTGGTTGACCGGAATAATATTCTTAATTTTTGAAAAGAATAGTAAATTTGTAAAATTTCATGCTCTACAATCAATTTTTACATTTCTTCCCATATCAATAATAGGTTTAATATTTATGTGGATACCTATAGTAGGAGTTGTCGTAAGCTGGATATTGTCGATTGTTGCCTTTATATTATGGATATTGCTAATGTATAAAGCATATCAGGGAGAAAAATATAAACTTCCAATTATTGGAGATTTCGTAGAAAAAGAGACAAAATAATTTGAAAGATGACAAAAAAACTTTCTTTAAAAAACAATTATTAGCGAATAATTCTCTCCAAAAGATAGCAGTCTAAACATAATATTGAGATATCTCAGTTCAATAGGCTTATCCTGCTATCAATGTATGAAGTTGAGTTAAACATAGAAACTAAAGTAGATTATTCCACTTCAATTATGTTGGAATCTTCATCAAAAACTGGTGTTTGGTCTATTATATAACCATATTTAAACTTTGTGAATCCCTCAACTTCTCTGATTTGCTCTCTTACGGTAAGTAGGGAAAGAAGTATAATTCCAATTGGGATGATTAAAAATGTTGAATATTGGTTTAGTGATAAATTAAAAGGAGGAAATCTTGGAACTGCTCTAAAAAATTCAACAAAAAATGTTAATATACCATAAAATATAAGTGCCCACGAGAAAGTTTTGCCGTAAAATCTTTTATTAGCATCTATCCTAAGAAGTATGAAGAAAATAATAAATGCACCAATTGAAATGAATAATTGAGTTGGATAGCGGGGATAATCAAAAGGGCTGAAACGGAAACCAATCCATGAATTCGTGGGTAGTCCAGCGCAACAACCATTTAGGAAGCAACCAATTCTTCCAATAGCATAACCTAAAGTTGTTCCTATTGCCAATACATCGAGTAGTGCCCAGTAATTAACTTTCTTTCTTTTAGCAAACCAGTAGGAAATGAGCACTCCTGCAATAATTATTCCAATAAAAGATAGTCCCTCGCCACCATGTCTTATAATCTCAATTGGATTACTTAAGAAATAGAAAAAGCCATTTGTTAAGATATACAAAAGCTTCGCTCCAATTAACCCTCCTATTATTAGATAAAGTAGGAGATCGAGGATATCATCTTCGCTTAAGCCAATTTTTTTTGCTCTTTTCCTTATAGAAAGAAAACCAACAATAATACCTATAGCAATGAGCAAACCGTAACTTCTTAAAACAAAAGGTCCAATATGAGCTATTTCTGGATACACTTTTTATCCTCCCTATGTAATTTTAAATAATTTGTCAGCTTCTTTTAGTGCATCAACTACAAAATCAATATGCTCTTTATCCATAGAAGCTGTTACATTCATTCGAAGACGTGAAGTATTTATTGGTACAGCTGGGTGTAGGACAGGAAGAACAAATATATCTCTATCCTGCATAAATCGAGTAACTTTCAAAGTTTTCTCCTCTTCACCTATTATTAATGGAACAATTGCTGTTTGAGAATTCAGGGTATTGAATCCAGCTTTTTTAAGTTCATCAAGAAAATGATTAATGTTTTTAGATAGCTTTTCTATACGCCATTTTTCTTCTTCAATTACTTTAAATGAAGCTATTGCTGCACCACAAGCAGCTGGAGGTAAAGCTGCAGAGAAAACAAAAGCTCTTGCATTATGTTTTAAATAATTTACGAGAATTTTGCTTCCAGCAATATAACCACCTACAGAAGGAATAGTTTTACTTAAAGTACCCATAAGTATATCTATATCGTTATTTAAGCCAAAGTATTCTTCGACTCCTTTACCATTTTTCCCTAATACACCAAGTGAATGAGCTTCATCAACCATAAGTAAAGCATTGTATTTTCTCACTAAATCAAGTATTTCTGGGATTGGAGAAATATCTCCATCCATACTATAAACTGCATCCACTATAACGACTCTAGTTCTATTAGTAGATGTATTTTGTAGTTTCCTTTCAAGGTCCTTTAAATCATTATGATTAAATCGTAAAAATGCTGCTCCTGAGAGACGACAACCATCAACTATACTTGCATGATCAAGCTTATCACAAATTACCACATCCCCTCTTCCAAAAAGAGTTGAGATTGAAGTTAGATTTGTTACATATCCACTTGAAAAGACTACACAAGCTTCTCTATTTTTGAATGAAGCAATAGTTTCTTCAAGCTCTTCATGTATTTTTTCCGTTCCAGCAAGTATCCTTACTCCGTGTGTTCCTGTACCATATTTATTAATTGCATCGATTGCATACTGATTTATTAATGGATGACCTATGAGACTTAAATAGCTATAGCTTGCAAGCATAAGCATTTTTCTGCCATTTACGATTACATATGGTTCCTCAATACTTTCTATACTTCTAAGATAAAAATATAAATTTGCATTTTTAATGTCTTCACATCGTTGATTAAATTCATTTAATTTTTTCAGGAAGTTTTCCACCTAAATTACTCTCCTATCATTGGTAGTTTTAAATTTTTTTCTTTAGCCTTTTTTATAGCGATTTCATAATCTGCATCTGCATGTCTCGCTACACCTATTCCAGGATCGGTTGTCAGAACTTTTCTCAAGTGTTCTTCTTGTCTTGATGAACCATCTGCTACGACAACCATTCCTGCATGTATTGAATTCCCAATCCCTACACCTCCTCCATGATGAACTGAAATCCAGGTCGCTCCACTTACTGCATTAAGTAATGCATTAAGTATAGGCCAGTCTGCTATAGCATCAGAGCCATCTTTCATTGCTTCAGTCTCTCTATAAGGAGAAGCTACTGACCCAGAATCAAGATGATCTCTTCCTATAACAATAGGACAACTTATTGTTCCATTATTAACTAATTCATTTATTTTAAGACCAAACTCTGCCCGTTCCCCTAAACCTAACCAGCAAATTCTTGCAGGTAGACCTTGAAAGTTAACCATTTTTTGAGCTTTTTCAATCCAAGTTTTTAAATGTAAGTTTTGTGGGAATAGTTCAAGCAATGTTTTGTCGGTAGTGTAAATATCGTTTGGATCTCCTGATAGAGCAACCCATCTAAAAGGTCCTTTTCCTTCACAAAATAAAGGTCTAATAAATTCTGGTACAAAACCAGGTATATCAAATGCATTAGTAACACCATTTGATTTTGCCTGTGCTCTTATATTGTTTCCATATTCAAAAACAATACTACCTGCTTTTTTTAGTTCAAGCATAGCTTTAACATGTATTGCAATAGAATCTAATGCTCTTTTAATATATTCTTTAGGGTTTTCTACTCTTAATTTTAGTGCTCCTTCTAACGAAATACCATTTGGTACATATCCATTAAGTGTATCATGAGCAGATGTTTGATCAGTTACAACATCCGGAACAATTTCTCGTCTTACAATTTCTGGGATAATATCAGCGGCATTCCCAATTAAGCCAATTGAAAGGGGTTTCTTATCCTTCTTTGCCTGTTCTATTTTTAAAAGAGCATCATCAAGATTTGTTGAGAGTTCGTCAACATATCCTATATCAAGTCTCCTTTTGGCTCTTTTTGGATCAACTTCTACAACTAAACATATTCCATCATTCATTGTAACAGCAAGAGGTTGGGCACCTCCCATACCACCGAGTCCTGCAGTTAAAACAAATTTACCTTTTAAGCTTCCATTAAAATATTTTTCAGATAAAGATGCGAGTGTTTCAAATGTACCTTGAAGAATACCTTGTGAACCAATATAAATCCAACTTCCAGCAGTCATCTGTCCATACATTGTAAGCCCTAAACTCTCGAGCCTCCGAAATTCATCCCAATTTGCCCAAGCTGGAACAAGCATGGAATTACTAATCAGCACTCTTGGTGCATCTATACTTGTTTCAAAAATAGCTACAGGTTTGCCTGATTGTATAAGTAAAGTTTCATAATTTTCAAGCTCTTTTAGACTTTCTACAATTTTATAGTAACAATCCCAGTTTCTCGCAGCTTTACCAGTTCCACCATATACAATTAAGTTTTCTGGATCTTCAGCAACTTCAGGGTCTAAATTGTTCATAAGCATCCTTAATGCTGCTTCTTGCAGCCAACTTTTACAATTTAAAACATTACCTCTATAGGCTTTTATATTATGCATCATTTTTCATATCTCCTTTAAAAGAATACAGCTACTGACAAAGTTAATGTTAGAATACTTTTAATATCTTTTGTGTAACTGATCCTTTTTTAAAATTTTTGATTTCGTTTCTTTTTTTTACAAATCTCAAAACAATATTATTTTGTTCCTTTCAATTTTTATCATTTATTATATATATATTATATCACTACATATTAACTTAACTTAATATTTCAGTAAAATATATCTTAATCCATACTTTAACCCCTTCTTTGCTATTAGTAACTTTTTAATAAAAACTCTTATAAACATACTTGCAAATTATATACTAAGAATCATATTATTAAAAGAGATTTTACGCTTAACTTGCAAGACGTGGATAAAGTAAAGTTGCTATTATTATTGCTACCAATATCATTACTATTAATAATCCAAGATGTAATAGCATATTATCGTAAACTCCAGTTATTAAGATAGATCTCAATATCTCCACTACATAGCTCAGAGGATTGGCAACTGCAACAACTTGAAGCCACTTCGGCATTATAGAAATAGGGTAAATTGCACTTGAAGCAAAGAAAAGCGGCATCGTTAACACCTGCCCTATACCCATAAATCTTTCTCTTGTTCTCATTAACGAAGCCAGAATCATTGAAAAACAGCTAAAAAATGCAGATTCAAGTACAACAACAAATATTGTTCCTAATACGCTGAATATGCTCCATCTTATATCGACTTTTAAAATTAGTGCCAAAAGTAAAATTATTACAGCCTGGCTCAGACCTCTTACAGCTGCACCCATTGTCCTTCCAACAACAAATGCACTCCTTGGGACAGGAAGTGCTAAAAACTTCTGAATTATTCCCTGATCTCTATCCCAAATAAGTGCTAAACCATAAAAGATTGAAATAAATAAAACTGACTGTGAAAGTATTCCGGGTGTCATAAATGCAATGTAGGGAACACCACCTGTAGGAATTGCTTTAATTCTTGTAAATGTTTCTCCAAAAACAAGCAACCATAAAACTGGCTGAACTGCTCTTGTAAATAACTCAGTTGGATCATGACGCAACCTTCTTGCTTCCATTTCACCTAAAGTTAATGAATCGTTAATCCATTTCTTTATTTTTGAAGACAAGCTTTTATTGTAACCTTCTTGCCGTTTTTCGGACTCTTCTAAGCTCATAAAAATTCCCTCCCTCATCTACGCTATGTCCTGTAAGTACAATAAATGCGTTTTCAAGGCTTTTTGCACCTGTTTGCTTCATTATTTCCTGTGGCGTACCAATAGTAACAATTTTCCCGTGGTCCATTATGGCAATTCTTTCACATAATGCTTCTGCCTCTTCCATATAATGAGTAGTCAATAAAATAGTTGTTTCATATTGTTTTTGCAAAGTTAACAATACATACCACACCGAACGCCTCGATACTGGGTCAAGCCCCACTGTCGGTTCATCAAGCAAAAGGATTTCAGGATTATGCAAAAGTGCCTGTGCTATTTCTAATTTTCTTACCATTCCTCCAGAGTATTCTCTTACAAGTTTACGAGAAAAATCACCTAATTCCATTAAATCAATAAGTTCATTAATTTTCTTCTCCCTATCTCTCTTATTTAAACCAACGAGTTTTGCAAAAATTAAAAGGTTTTCATACCCAGTTAGTGATCCATCGCTTGATAATGCTTGTGGGACATATCCAATAAAATTTCTAATTATTGAGGCATTTTTCGGAAGCTCATAACCATTTACTTCAACTTTACCTTTGGTTGGAATTATCAAAGTCGAAATGATTCTAACTGTAGTTGTTTTACCTGCTCCATTTGGACCAAGAAGCCCAAATAGTTCACCTTTATTTACATTGAATGATATTCCGTCAAGTGCTTTTGTTCTTCCAAAGTGTTTGATGAGATTATCTATTCTTATCATATTTTTTGTCCTTTCTATATTCTATGTTTGATTATAACATAAACTTGTATTAAGATATTTTTGATATCCTTAAGCATTGATACATAATTATTGATTTATTATAATCAACTCTTAATTATTAAGGTTTTTTTAGAAAAAGGAAAGTTTAGTAGATTGATGGAAAAGCAGGAGATATTAGATAAGATTAAAAAAAATACAGTCGATTTTGTAACCGAAGAAGAATTATTAAAAAAATTATCTTCCAAAAAAAGCTTAAAAATAAAGTTGGGGGCTGATCCTACGGCTCCAGACTTACATTTAGGGCATGCTGTTGTTCTTGAAAAACTAAAGGATTTTCAAGATCTCGGACATGAAATAATATTTGTAATTGGTGATTTTACAGCATTAATAGGAGATCCATCTGGAAGGTCAAAGGTTAGAAAAGCATTAAGTAAAGCAGAAATAGAACAAAATGCTAAAACTTATGTATCACAAGTATCAAAAATTCTTGATGTTAGTAAAATTCAAATAAGATATAATAGTGAATGGCTTTCTAAGATAGACCTTTCAGAATTAATTAAAATAATGTCCAATTTCACAATTGCAAGAATTATTGAGAGAGATGATTTCTCCAAGAGATATAAACAAAACACTCCAATATATATGCATGAATTCTTATATCCTTTGCTACAGGCTTATGATTCAGTTGCGATAGGAGCAGATGTAGAACTTGGAGGCACTGATCAAAAATTTAATTTATTGCTTGGAAGGGAAATGCAAACTCTTTTTAGTCAAGAAGAGCAGGTAATAATCACTTTACCTCTTCTTGTTGGAACTGATGGTTCTTTAAAGATGAGCAAATCTTATGGTAATTATATTGGCATTACTGAAGACCCTATCACAATGTATGGTAAAGTTATGTCAATTCCTGATAATTTAATTCTGGACTATTTTAAATTAGTTTTATGTTATGATGACAATAAACTTTCTGTAATTTCTGAAAGTTTAAAAATTGAAAATCCTATGAAATTAAAAATGAAATTAGCAAAAGAAATCGTTACTAAATATCACTCAGAAAAAGATTCCCAAAAAGCTGAAGAAATGTTTACTAAAGTTCACAGAAAACATAGTTTGCCAACAGAATTAGAAGAGTATATCTACAAGGGACCTTTACAGATAAAAGCCTTTGAATTAATTAATGTTCTCAATCTATCACCGAGCAAGTCCGAAGCAAAAAGAATGATTTTACAGGGCGGATTAGAAGTTAATGGAGAAAAAATAACTGACCCGTTTTTCACATTAAATGTTAAAAATGATATGATAATAAAATTAGGTAAGAGGAAATTCGTTAAAATAAGGATCCAGAATCCTTAAATGCTTCACTGCTTTTACGTTTCTTTCGTAGAAGATAAAAATTTCTGATTTCATCATTTTCATCAAGTTGAAAGAATTCAGAAATATAATAATCTAAATCATTTATGTACCTAACGAATATTTCTCTTGTTTTTAATCTCCAATCTCTTGCTAAAAAAGGGACTTCATTGCGCATTTCATTATAATCATAAGGAATTTCTACAGCAATAGACTCTCCTTGTAAATTGAGGTTAATATTTGATATCTCTCTAAAAAGCAAAGCTCGTTTTATTCCACCTGTGGTTACAGAATAAAGAATTCTAATAGTTTCGTTTGCTTTTTGAAAGTATAGTCTTTCTCTTAATTTTATTTGTGGTATTTTTAAATCTACAATTCTTTTTCTAGTTCTTTCAGTTTTGATTAACCACTCTAAATAAAATCTGTCAGCAGGAATGGTTATACCAGTACTTATTGGTAGTTCGTTATATGCTTCAACACAGTATTTACGTATAATACCACCTAATTTTCTAATATTTAAATTTGCATTTACTCCTAGAAGAGGATCATAAGTCCACACAATTTTTTTTATTCCTCTTTCAAGAGCTATTCTGTATTGTTCTTGTTTTAGGCGAAAACCTAAGGATTGTTTTTGGTAAGCTGTATAAATACCTGCAGTATCGCTAAATAGGTAATAACCATCTTCTGGATTAAATGCTGGAAGCGCGAAATTGAATCCAATAAGTTTATTATCAACGTAAATACCAAGTGTCAAACCACCATTTTCTGCTAAAAGCTCCATTAAATAAGCAGGGACTATCCCGACTTCGTTAAGTGGAGATAGTCCCCTTTGTATTTCTTCGCAAGTAAGGTAATCTTCTTTGCTAATAATAGGTTTTATAACGATATTATTCAATTATCACCTTTTAAGCTCACCAAGTTGTACTTTCACATCCATCTTTTTGCCTGATCTGTCTATTGTTAAAGTAACAATATC
>JAGPKI010000046.1 GCA_018054005.1 Caldisericia bacterium | reverse complement strand
CCTAAGATAGAAAATCTTTTGTTCTATACTGTATAGCTTCTGATATATCCTGAATATCTACCTTTTCTACTTCCCTTAAATCAGCTATAGTGCGGGAAACTTTCATAATTTTAATTATAGCTCTACCAGAGAGATAAAACTTATCTGCTGCAAGCTTTAAGAGATCTTTTGCATCTTTTGTCATCATAACATATTTACTTATTTTCTTTGGCGTAAGTTCAGAATTGTAAAGTATTCCGCTCCCCTTATATCGCTCAGCTTGTATCTTATGAGCATTTATTACTCTCTCCCTTATAGAATTAGAGCTTTCAGCTGGTCTAAGGTTTACAATTTTCTCGGTTTCTACTCTTTGAACTTCTGTGATTATATCAATTCTATCAAGTATAGGACCACTTATTCTTGACCTGTAGCGAAATATCTGTGATGGACTGCAGATGCATTGCTTTTTATCATCACCATAATAACCACAAGGACAAGGATTCATTGCCGCTATCAACATAAACCTTGAAGGATACATAACTCGTGACTTTGACCTTGAGATAGTTATCCAGCCATCTTCTAAGGGTTGCCTAAGAGCATTAATTAGTTCCCTGCTAAATTCTGGAAATTCATCAAGAAATAGCACTCCCCTGTGAGCTAAAGAAACTTCTCCAGGTTTAGGATTAGTTCCACCACCAACCACTGAAACAACTGAAGCTGTATGATGAGGAGCTCTAAAAGGTCTATCCTTTATTATGCCTGAATTTTTAGTAAGTAATCCTGCCACTGAATAAATCTTTGTTACCTCCAAAGATTCAGAAAAAGTAAGTTTAGGCATAATGCTTCTTATTCTTCTTGCTAACATCGTTTTTCCTGTACCAGGTGGGCCAATCATCAAAACATTATGTTGTCCTGCAGCTGAAACTTCAAGAGCTCTTTTAGCAAACTCCTGACCACTCACTTCACTAAAATCTTCATCTATGCTTTCTTCGCTGTTGTCTTCCTTTATTTTAACGTAAGTATAATTTCTCAACCCATTTATGTGCTCAACAACCTCTATTAATGACTTAACCGGAAATACTTCGATTGAATCAGTTATTACTTCATTTATATTACTGTAAGGAATGTAAAACTTTACGTTTTTACTGTCATGTAAATTATCCAGATGAAGACCCATTGGAAGAATTCCTGTAGCGGACTTAATGGTTCCATCAAGAGATAGCTCTCCAACAAAATAGCTTGTATCAAGATTGGAACAATCTAATTGGTTGGACGCGATGAGTATACCTATGGCTATTGGTAAATCAAAGGCTGATCCTTCTTTCTTTACATCAGCTGGTGCAAGATTAACTACTATTTTTGCTATAGGAAATTGAAAGGAAGAATTTTTTATAGCAGACCTAACCCTTTCTCTTGCTTCCTGAACAGATGTGTCTGGAAGTCCTACTATGGTAAAAGATGGCAAGCACCCCCTGAATATGTCTACCTCAACATCAACCGGCACAGATTCTAACCCCTCAATGTATAGACTTCTAATTTTGGCTAACATTTACCCTCCCATAGAATTCATTTTCTGTTTGTTTAATTGAGACTAAAAACCTTGTAATACCTTTTACTACATAATTATGCACTTTTTCAATCTCAAACCCGTTTAAATTTTTCAACTCCTCTGGATTTTTCCATAAAATAATTTGTCCATTGGGTTTTACAAATGGAGCTAAGAGTGGAATTAAAAGGTCACTTTTAGCAACCCATCTGGCTGTTACTATATCGTAGTTCTTCATAAAACCTGCTTTTTTAGCTAAATTTTCTGATCTATCATTTATAACTTTTATATTTGAACTATTGATAACAGTTGTAACATTTATAAGGAAATTTGCTTTCTTTCGAATTGACTCAATAAGAGTTATTTGCCATTTATCCATTACTATTCCTATTGGAACAGCCGGAAACCCAGACCCAGAACCGATATCAATTAATTTGATACCATCTTCATTTTTATAATCTACAATTTTGAAAAATTCAAGGCTATCTCCTAATTGCACATTTAAAATATCTGATTCATTTTTTGAAGAAACAAGGTTAATGTTTTTATTTATGAGAATGAGAAGATTTAAGTACTTTTCAAGCTTTAAAACTTTATCCTCTTCATTAAAACCATATTCATCTAAAATCGATGCAATAAAATCTTTATCCATTATATACAGTTAAAGTATATTAAAATTTATGAAAAAATTTTAATTAAAGGTTATTTTCAACAATCAATGTTTTTCTATTTTAAAAAACAAAATCAGTTAAGCTCCTTCCATTGAATAATTTATTATATATAGATAGTGTTTACCTTCAAAAGTTTGTGTAATATGCAATTATATGAACATGGAGGGAAATTCTATGTCCAGAATGGCAGCAACTTTAACTTGTGATGAAAGTACATATAAGAAGCTTATGAAAATAGCAGGAAGTAGAACAGAAGAAGCAAGGATGGTATTACGAGCTAAATTAATTCTTGCCTGCTTAAAAGGTTCTAAGTTAAAAGTAATTGCAAAAGATTATGGTGTTAAAGATTCTACAGTTATAAAATGGAGAGAACGTTTCAGAATATCTGGAATGAATGGATTATATGATAAACCACGTTCAGGTAAACCAAAAACATATGATAAATCTTTTGAAGAATCAGTATTAAAAATATTAGAACAAGTTCCTCCAGATGGTATGTCAAAGTGGGATGGTCCAACAGTTACAAGGAAACTTAATGTCTCAGAATATGCTGTTTGGAGATTATTACGAAAGCTTGGTATATGCTTAGCACGTATTTTCACAAGGAAAGTATTAAAAGGTGAAAGTGGCAAAGATACTCTTGATCTTTCTGACAAAATTAACAGATATATTGCTTATTATAAGGAAATAGCTCATCCTTTTATCTTGAGAAAAAGAGAAGTTGTTGGTTCACAATTAAAATATAATATTAGGAATTTATGCAATTAAATAATAGTCATATGCAGTCATTCAGAGCGTTTTCTGGAATCAGTTAAGTTAAAGGAAATAATGGATCACAATAAAAGAGTTCAAAGATTATAAAACATTTACCATATTCTTCTTTATAAGTAGACCTGAAGATGACAATACTCATGCACTCCTTAATTAGTATCATCCGAGTGATCTAAGAATCTCATATTCCACACTTGAAAAAACATTTTTTATAATAGCAAAAGCTTAGAATAGTATTGTCTTTAAATGTAATATTTTTTGTAAAGATTTAATTTCCATAAAGATTTTTAGATAAAACAATAAAATTGTTTTAAGTTTTTACTTAAAAATGTATAATTTATTGAAAAGCTTTTTCATACTTTTAATAGGAGGAAAAGATGGGGAATTTTAAAAGGGTTCTTTTATGTGTATTAATTATTTCTTCTTTATTTTTAACAAGTTGCACCAAACAAGGCACAACACCACCACGGGGAACAAGCGGGAAAATTTCATATAACATTGGTGCTGAACCACAATATCTTGATCCTGGAAAAGCAACAGGTATCCCTGAATTTACCGTTATATTAAATCTCTTTGATGGTCTTGTGAGATATGATTTAAAAGGTGAGATTAAACCTTCTGTTGCTGAGCGATGGGATATTAGCGATGATATGCTGACTTATACATTCTATTTAAGAAAAGATACAAAATGGTCTAACGGTGAACCTGTTACTGCTCATGATTTTGAGTATTCCTGGAAAAGAGCATTGAGCCCAGCTTTAGCTTCAGAATATGCTTATCAATTATGGTATATTAAAAATGGAGAAGCTTACAGTTCAGGTAAAATAACAGACCCTGAAGAAGTAGGTGTTAAAGCAACCGATGATTATACGCTTAAAGTGGAGCTTGAATCGCCCACACCATACTTTCTATCATTACTTACTTTTACAACATATTTACCAGTATGCAAGAATGTAGTGGAGAAGAATCCTGATTGGGCAAAGTCAACTACTGATTATGTAAGCAATGGTCCTTTTAAAATGAAAGAGTGGGTTCATAAAGATAAAATAATAGTCGAGAAAAATCCTAATTATTGGGATGCAAATGTTGTAAAATTAGGTGAAATTACATTTACAATGGTAGAAAGTGGAACAACTGAACTTGCAATGTTTGAAAGTGGTCAGCTCGATTTTGCAACTAATCCTCCTCCAGTCGAATTTGATAGACTTAAAAAAGAAGGTAAACTAACAATTGAACCTTACATCGGCACATACTATTATCTATTTAATACAACTAAAGCACCTTTTAATGATAAAAAAGTAAGAAAAGCTCTTACGTTTGCCATAGATAGAAAATCAATTGTTGAAAACATAACCAAAGGTGAGCAAAAAATAGCTCTTGCCTATGTCCCTTATGGGATACAGGATGCAACATCAGATAAAGATTTTAGGGTTGTAGGAGGAGATTTCTTTACTGATAATAACGTAGAAGAAGCTAAAGCCTTACTTAGTGATGCCGGGTACCCAAATGGAAAGGGTTTTCCTAAGTTTCAATTACTTTATAATACTTCCGAAGTTCATAAAAGTATAGCTGAGGCAATACAGCAGATGTGGAAAGAAAATCTTGGAATTGATTGCGAGCTTGTAAACCAGGAGTGGAAAGTATATTTAGATAATAGAAGCAAGCTCCAGTATGATGTTGCACGTGCTGGGTGGATTGGAGATTATCCAGATCCAACAACTTTTCTTGATATGTTTGTTGGCAACAGCGGAAACAATGATACAGGATGGAATAACCCTCAATATAATGATTTAATTGCTAAAGCAAAAAATGAAAAAGATAACTGGCTTAGAATGACATTGCTTCACCAGGCTGAGGAAGTATTAATGGATGAATTACCTATTTTACCTATATATTTCTATACAAGACCCCTTATGATAAAACCATGGCTTAAAGATTATATTTCTTCACTTTTAGGATACACTGATTTTAAATGGGCATATGTAGAAGGAAACAAACAAACAAAATAGAGCACGATGGAATAGATTCGATTGTTTAAGTTGTTTATTCGTTATGATTTCATTTAGCATAGGATGATATAAATAACATAGATGAGTAAATTTATTCTTCAAAGGTTTCTCTCTATGGTTATTGTAATATTCATTGTGGCAACTTTAACATTTATTCTCGCTCATGCTATTCCTGGAGGACCTTTCACAAAGGAGAAAGCCTTACCGGATGAGGTTTTACGAAACATTGAAGCAAGATACAAGCTCGATCAGCCACTTTATAAACAATATTTTTCATTCATTGGTAATATGCTTAAATTTGATTTTGGTCCCTCTTTTAGATATGAAGCATTATCTGTAAACGATATAATAAGATTAGGGTTTCCTATTTCTTCCCTTCTTGGATTTATTGCAGTTCTTCTTGCTTTAGGTTTGGGGCTACTTGCTGGTTCTATTTCTGCACTTCACCAAAATATGTGGCAGGATAACCTTGTAATGGTTTTATCTCTTATAGGAGTATCAATTCCAAGCTTTATTCTTGCAACTTTTCTTATGTACTTTCTCGGTTTACGTTTAGGACTTTTCCCGGTTGCTGGGTGGGGGTCATTTATGCAGCTTATTCTACCAAGTATAACACTTGCTGCTTATCCAATGGCTTTTATTGCAAGAATAATGCGGTCAAGTATGCTCGAAGTTCTAAGACAGGACTATATTAAAGTTGCTTATGCCAAAGGGTTGACAAGCAGTAGAGTAATAATCAAGCATGCAATAAAAAATGCAATTCTTCCAGTAATAACATATTTAGGTCCTTTAATTGCTTCTATTTTTACTGGTAGCTTTGTTGTTGAACAGATTTTTGCAATTCCAGGTTTGGGAAGATATTTTGTAACCAGTATATATGATAGAGATTATACTGTTATCCTCGGTGTAACTATTTTTTATTGTATTTTACTTGTCTTTTTAAATTTTATAGTTGATATTCTTTACTCTTATATAGATCCTAGAATAAGGGTGTTTAAGCAATGATAGAAAAAATTGATCCAGAACTATTTAAGCCTTTAGATAAATTGGAGGTCTCTACAGTTATAGCAAGACCTCCTCTAAGTTATTGGCAGGATGCATGGATTCGATTTAGAAAAAATAAATTAGCTATTGCTGGACTGATAATAATTGTTTTTATAATTCTTTTTTCATTTATTGGACCTTTTTTCACAAAGTTCAGTTACTACGATACTGAGCTTTATAATACTTATAAATCTCCAACATTAGAACACCCTTTTGGAACAGATGAACTTGGAAGAGATGTACTTGTGAGAGTAATGTATGGTGGAAGGATTTCTCTTGCTGTAGGCTTTGTTGCAAGTTTTGTAAATCTATTAATCGGTGTAATTTATGGTGGAATATCTGGTTATGTTGGTGGCAGACTGGATGATGTATTGATGCGTATAGTAGATATATTATTTAGCATTCCAGTTTTATTAATTGTAATACTTCTTATGGTTGTTTTAGGTCCAGGACTAATAAATATTTTTATAGCTTTAGGGCTTAGCTATTGGACAAGTATGGCGAGAATTGTAAGGGGGCAAATTCTTTCACTAAAAGAGCAAGAATTCACTCTTGCCGCAAGAATGTTAGGTGCAACAAGATCTCAAATACTCTTTAGGCACCTTATACCTAACACAATTGGCCCAATAATTGTAACCTCGACATTTCAGATACCAAATGCTATATTTTTTGAATCTTTTTTAAGTTTTATAGGTCTGGGTGTATCAGCTCCAATGGCTTCATGGGGAGTATTGGCATCTGATGGCATAAGAGCTATAAGGGCTTATCCATACCTTATTTTCTTCCCTGCAATTTTTATATGTATAACTATGCTATCTTTTAACTTTGTTGGTGATGGGTTGAGAGACGCATTTGACCCAAGATTGAGAAGGTAGGTATTTCTAAACTTGAACGAATTACTTAAAGTAACGAATTTAAAAACATACTTTTACACACTTGCCGGAACAGTTCAGGCTGTTAGAGGGATTGATTTCAGCTTAAATAAAGGTGAAGCATTAGGAATTGTTGGTGAATCAGGTTGTGGTAAGACTGTGACTGGTTTATCTATTATGCGACTCATTAGCTTTCCACCAGGTAAAATAGTAGATGGACGGATTGAATTTAATAATACAAATATCCTTAATCTAAATGAGAAAGAAATTACAACAATTCGAGGAGATAAGATTTCAATGATTTTTCAGGATCCAATGTCTTCGCTTAATCCAGTTTTAACAATTGGTGATCAAATGATGGAGCCTTTGATTGTTCATAAGAACTACAGTACTTCTAAAGCATGGAATAGAGCACTCGAGCTTTTAGACCTTGTTAAAATTAAAGGTGGAAGTAACATGCTTCGAAGATATCCGCATGAATTTTCCGGCGGAATGCGACAGAGAGTAATGATAGCAATGGCTTTATCGTGTGAACCTCAAATAATAATAGCTGATGAACCTACAACTTCTCTTGATGTAACAGTGCAGGCTCAAATATTAGAGCTACTCAAAGATATAAGAGGTAAAATTGAGACATCTATAATTTTAATAACTCATAATCTTGCTGTTGTTGCAGGCTTGTGTGATAGAGTATTGGTATTTTATGCGGGGAAAATTGTTGAAGAAGCTTTTATTGATGACCTCTATAGTTCTCCACTCCATCCATATACAGTTGGACTATTAAAAGCTGTTCCAAGGCTTAATATTAGTTCAGAGGAAAAACTAAAAACCATTCCAGGGTTACCACCTGACCTTATTTCTCCTCCCAATGGTTGTTCGTTCCATCCAAGATGTGACTATGCGATGAAGATTTGTGCAAGAGAAGAGCCTCCTTTCTTTAATTTTAATAATTCAAGACGTACAGCATGCTGGTTATATTATGGAAAAAGAGATCTTAACAGTTAAGAACCTAAAAAAATATTTTTACTTTTATTCAGGCTCATTCTTTAAGAAAAAAAAGATTGCCATAAAAGCAGTTGATAATGTAAATTTTAGCATAAATAAAGGAGAAACTTTAGGTGTTGTTGGAGAAACTGGCTGCGGGAAAACAACACTTGGCAGAACCATAGTAAAGCTTTATGAACCAGATAATGGGGAAATAATACTAAAAGGAATAAATATAACAAAATTAAATGACTTAGAAATGAAACCAATAAGAAAAATAATTCAGATGATTTTTCAGGATCCATACCTTTCCCTTGATGCGAGAATGACAGCTGGAGAAATTATTGCGGAGCCAATGAAAATTCATAAACTTTATGAAAATGAGAAAGAATTAAATGATAGAGTTAATGAATTATTAGGGCTTGTAGGCTTAAATGAGGAGCATAAAATCAGGTATCCGCATGAATTCTCAGGAGGTCAAAGGCAAAGAATAGGGATTGCAAGATCTCTCGCAGTTAATCCAGAAATCATTATTTGTGATGAACCAGTATCAGCCCTCGATGTATCAATTCAGGCTCAAATTATAAATCTCTTCGAGGATTTACAAGAAAAGTTTGGCTTAACATATATTTTCATCTCACATGATTTGTCTATGGTAAAGCATATTAGTACGAAAGTTGCAGTTATGTATCTTGGTAAAATTATCGAGCTTGCAGATAGCTTAGACCTTTATAAAAACCCTATTCACCCATACACTAAAGCTTTAATTTCTGCTGTTCCCCTCCCTGATCCAAAATTAGAGAGAAAGAGGAAAAGAATAATTCTCCCTAAAGATATAGGAGAAGAGAGCAGTATATCAGCTGGTTGTAGATTTATCGGAAGGTGCAATATAAGCAAAGAAATATGCAAAGAAACTGAACCACCGCTTATTGATAAGGGATGTTCTCATTTTGTAGCATGTCACCTTCTTTAACTTTAAATCTTTTCTCTTTAACATCTCATGGCATTTCTGCCCAATAAGGCATGAAAATAATAATTTTAATCCTTTTGTATGCTTCTTGTAGAACTTAGCAATTCAATTTCTTTACTAAATATAATTTTATAATTTTGAAGTTATTATTTTCGGAGGAAAATTTTAAAAAGAGGCGATAAATCTTGCAAATTTAGATACCATAGCATCTATAAGTAAAATTTTATATTTATATCAAATTATGTTATTATTTAAACAAAATGTTTAGGAAATATTATTTAATTTATTTAGTATTATTTGTTTCTATTTTTATTTCAATTTACAGTATTAAAACCAAAAAAGTTACAGTTAAAAATCCTGATGTTTCTGAAGTTATAGTTGATGAAAAAATAAATAACAACTCTTCAATACATTCACCTATCAATCAATTATCTTTTGGAGAGAATTACGAAGAAACCGAACCATTTACATACAACAAGAAAACAGATTATAAAATCGAGACAAGAACTATAAAAGAAGTTAATAACCATATAATTGATGAAGAAATTGATGGATCATATTTTATTATTACTGGATTTAAAGATAAAGAATCCGAAATATATCTTAATAAATGTATAAAAGAACTTGTTGATAGCGTATTTATTCCATTTAAAAACCTTGTAGAGTATTTTACTGACCGCTTTCCGACAGAATATGGTCGTTATGAACTTTACTTCACATGTCAAAAAATGTATTTAGACTCAAAATACTGCAGCATTTATCTTGATTATTACCAATTTATGAATGGTGTTCATGGAGTTAGTTTAGCTAAGCCCCTAACTGTAGATATTGAAAAGAAAAAGATACTGAAACCATCTGACTGGTTCTTGCCAGGTACTAATTATAAAAAGATTTTAACTGATTATTGTAAGTATGATTTAAAAAAACAATGGGTAGAAGCAAAACATGTTCTAATGGACGCTTGTTCGGAAAGTTCTTTGAATCAAACTATAGAACCAACAAGAAATTATGACGAAGAAATAACTTTAATTCCAGATGGCTTTTATTTAGTACTTGCTTATCCTTTTTGTCATGCAGAAGGTAATTGGACAGTAAAAGTACCTTCTTATATATTTGGTGAATCTTGTCTGATAAAATTTAACAAAGATGCATATTGTAATTTTGACTTTTGCATAGATCATAGTAATTAATTGCAGAAAAAAGATATATATTGGATCTTAAATCACTTATTAGTATTTCTCTTTATTAAATTATCTATTCTAATAAAATATTAATAAAACTGTTTGTTATTAGGAGAGATAAAAAGCAATTAATGACTATTAAACAAGTTTTACAATATCTACGGCTGAATAAATATAACCCTTATAAATTATTCTGTTATACACAGAGAATATTGAAGTTTCCCCCC
>JAGPKI010000045.1:8814-10281 GCA_018054005.1 Caldisericia bacterium | reverse complement strand
AAGCAAAATTAAGATTCTGGAGATTTAAAATAAAAGATTGTATCCTGGGCTTCCGCAGAAGCTGATGGATTATTAAAGTCAAATAGTCTTTTTGCAAACCATATATAATTTTGAGTTGTACTACAATCAATTATAGCATAATTCGCCTCTAACTTAACGTATAAAGGATATAATTTAGTATTATTATTGTCAAAATTATGCGTACAAAGATAAATGTTTTCATCTATTTTGTTCTTTAGAAGAAACTTAATTCCTGATTCTTCAGTTTTACTTAAAAACCAACCTAATAAATCAAAACTTCCGTATGAAGAAAGGTCAATAGAAGTTTTTCTTTGATAGAAATTATTCTTGTCCTCATTATATGTAATTCTATAAAAATCAACGTTTGTATCTTTTTGATTAATTGAAGGGACAACAATAAAATCATCAAATTCTTTGTTTGGCAAACCAAATATATATGACTTTTGTTCGGGAAGTAAAAGTTCCTGCAAGGCAATGTCTTTTATCTCGCAAGTTTTAATTACCCTGAGTTTATTTAAATCATAGTAATTCAAACTACAAGTAGACAAATCATAAAAAATTAGATGGTCTTTTTCGTAGTTGCTTCCAAATAAAAGCTGATTTTCATCTATAGTTATAGTTTGTTGGCTATCATCAGCTATGTCTGGCTTTTTAAATATCTGGATTTTTGTATTAGTATCTTGAGGGATGTAATAATACAAATAATTTTCTGTTTCATAAGGAGTCAATCCGAGCAAATATTGCATATCTTTGTAAAAAATCCTGTCTTCAGGTATGTAATAAAGCATTGTTTTTTTGCTCGACGAGTCAAGTATAATCCGCTCAAAAATATAATTATACGAAGAAGAAAATGGCTGAAAAAACTCTTCTCTTTGTTCAGGATTAACAGGTCTCTCGAGAAGAGTTTTCTCTTCGCCCGTAAGAATGTTAAATCTTTTTAGGTATATTTTTGAAGCATCTTTCTCTGTGATAAATAAATAATTTTTCCAATATGTTACCATTTTTTCTGAAAAACTTTTATTTAGAAAACCATCAATTTTGCTAAGTTCACTTGACTTGGAACTAATGAAATCAAATTTACTTATGCTTATATTATTTTCAAGAATTCTATCTGTAGTCCCTTTATAAGAGATAAAATATATGATATCGTCATTAGTGTCCAGTAAATTGATTTTCTTTCCTTCAATAGAGAAGTTATTAATTTTTAGCTCTACTTTCCGAGGAGTAGGTTTTATTACAATAGAAGTAATTTCACTGTTTGTTCCTTTACAGGAAGAAGAAATTAAGAGAAAAAGAATTAATAAGATTAGATAGAAATTCCTGTAATTCTTAGTTTTATACATATTAAAATCCCTCTCTTAATTTATATATTAACAATCATTATATTATAATAATTGTTAATATCCAAAAAGAGCCAATAACGCAAAATTCATATATTTATAGTTT
>JAGPKI010000045.1:0-8714 GCA_018054005.1 Caldisericia bacterium | reverse complement strand
AATCTAAATGAATAATTGGCGGAGAGAGCGGGATTCGAACCCGCGAAGCAGCTATAAACCGCTTACTCGCTTAGCAGGCGAGTGCCTTCAGCCACTCGGCCATCTCTCCAAATTCATTTACCTATACAATGATAAGTATTTATATTTAAGAGTAAATATATGTTTTTGGAACTTTTCCCCAAAGACCTATTAAATCATACTTTTTAAGTGTGTTTTCTAAAAATATATGAAGAACAATATCTCCGTAATCGAGAATAACCCAGCTACTTTCTCTCTCATCTATTTTGGAATACAGAAAAAAATTTGACTGTTTCATATTTTCGATCACTTCATTAATTATTCTTTTTGTTAATGTAATATTATCTGAAACACAAATTACAAAATAATCTGCAATAGAAGAAATTTTCCCTACTTTTAAAACAGCAATTTCGCCTAACTTAAATGTTTTCAACACTTCTATAATTATATCTTTCTTTTGTTCAACGATAGAATCTGTATATAATTCTTCTATAGTTTAACCTCCTTCCTTATATAATTTATTATTAATTATATAGTCTTCGACAAGCTCAGGAACAAGGTATTTGATTGATTTACCTTCTCCTAAACGCCTTCGTATATAATTTGATGAAATTTCAAGTAGAGGAATTTTGAGAAGATGAATTTTATGAAAATACTCCTTTATTGGAGAAAGCTTCTCAAACAAGTCTTCCACAGAATAATCAGGCCTTGACCCTACAATAAAATAAGCATAATTAAGAATTTCTGTCGGCTCCTTCCATGAAAGTAAATCAACCGCAGAATCAAGTCCTACAATATAATAATATTCATAAATACTTGTATCATATATGTTAATCAATTTTTTTAAAGTATCTACAGTATAAGTTGGTTCTTTTCTTTCTAACTCTATCCTCGAAACTGAAAAAAATGGGTTTGATGAAGTTGCAAGAGAAACCATATTAAATCTATGTTCTCCTGATATAGGAAGAATTTCTTTTCCATATCCAAGATCTCCTGTTGGTATAAAAATAACTTTAGAAAGGCAATACTCTACTCTTGCAAATTCAGCAAGAATTAAATGACCATAGTGTATCGGATTAAATGACCCTCCAAAAATACCTAAATTAAGCTTAGATCCATTCAAATCTCTTATCTCCGATTTCTACAATATCGCCTTCTGAAATGTTATGAATCTTAAGGATTTCATCAATATTGTATTTTTTGAAAAGCTTTAACAAATACTTTTTACTATCAGGATATGATAGGTCTGTAGCATTAACTATACGTTCAAGTTCTTCAAAATGTAATTTATAATAATGATCGGATAGTCTTTCTACCTTTATATCGTTAGACTTTAAAGTATATAACACTTCTCCCTCTTTTATTAAAGGCACAGGAGCAGGAATATCTTTAATCTCTTTAGCAATATAATCAAGTACTTCTTTAACTCCTTCTTTGGTTTTTCCAGAAATAAAGAAATATTTATAACCCTTTTCTTCAAAGTATTTTTTCGCAACCTTTATATTCTCATCACTATCAAGTATATCTATTTTATTACCACAAATAATTATTTCCCTTTTAATAAGTTCTTCGTTGTAATCCTTAAGCTCGTTCATAATTGTTTCAAGTGAATTTATTAAATCCTCACTTGTTAAAGATAAATCTACAAGAAAAACAAGCATTTTGCACCGTTCTATGTGGCGTAAGAATTTATACCCTAAACCCTTACCTTTACTCGCTCCTTTAATGATCCCTGGCAGATCAGCAACAGTAAACTGAATTTGTGGAGAATACTCAACAATACCTATCGTTGGGTAAAGGGTTGTGAAGGGATAATCTCCAATTTTCGGTTTTGCATTAGATATATTACTCAAAAGAGTTGATTTGCCTGCATTAGGAAGACCCACAATGCCAACATCTGCTATTAACTTTAGTTCAAGATAAAGAGATTTTTCTTCTCCCTCAGAACCTTCTTCTGCAATCCTTGGTGCTTGAGAGACAGAAGTTGCAAAAAGAGCATTTCCTCTACCACCTATGCCTCCTTTGGCAATAAGTGAAAAAGCCCCAACTACAGAAAGGTCAGTGATAAACTGGTATTTATTTTCAACCTTTTCATATACTAATGTTCCAACGGGTACATCGATATAAATATTTTTACCTGATTTGCCTGTTTTATTATTACTTTCACCACTTGAGCCATCTTCAGCTTTAAAAAATCTGTTGTATTTAAAATGTGAAAGAGAAGATATATTACTATTTGCTATTAAATATACATCTCCCCCATTACCTCCGCATCCACCATCAGGTCCACCTTTGGGAACATATTTTTCTCTTCTAAAGCTTATAACGCCTTTTCCACCTCTTCCGGCTTTTACTTTGATTTCAATTTCATCAATAAACATAAAAAATTAAATTACGGATACTTTTTTTCTATCCTTACCAACCCTCTCAAATTTTACAATTCCCTCTTTTAACGAGAAAAGAGTATAGTCTTTGCCCATTCCAACATCTTTACCAGGCAAGATTACAGAGCCCCTTTGTCTAACAATAATTCCACCAGCTTTAACCTTTTCTCCATCAAATAGTTTTACACCTAAGTATTTAGGAAGAGAATCTCTACCATTCTTAGCAGAGCTTCCACCTTTCTTGCGTCCCATAAAATTTCACCTCACTATTAATTCTTTACTATTCTACTATTTTATCAAAAGAAATTTCAGAAAACAATTATTATTTTCTGTTCAGAAGCTATCCAGTTAACTTCTGCGCCGAAAGCTTCACTAATAAACCTCAATGGGACAAATGTCCTTCCATTCTTAATTTCTGGAGGAACAAGTAATTTATGTGTTGTCCCATTTACTAAAGCGTTAATATTGCCTATTTCAATTTGAATTACCTTTGATTCAAACTTAATAATTACAGTACCTTTTCCAATGTTTGGTTCCCACTGAACTTCAGCACCAAAAGCTTCACTAATAAACCTCAATGGGACGAGCGTTACTCCTCCTTTTATGTAAGGTGGAGGGTCAACGGTTATTTTTTTCCCTGAAACCAACGCAGAACTTGAACCAATCTTTAGTTCAATTGTTATCTTCTCTCTAATAATTTCAAAATTCAATAGAATGTCTCGATTACCACCGTTTGAACTAAATTTAAGTTTTGCATCGTATTTACCAGATGGAGTATTTTTACTGTCAAAATTAATAATTACTTTTTTACTTTCATTCTTTTTTAGAGAAAAACTCTTTATTGATAAAGATGCCCAACTTACTTTTGGTTCAATTTCTATTTTACCCTCTAAGGTTGTGGCACCACTATTATTTATTTCTATCTCTACTTTGGTAGTTTCACCTTTTTTAACTGAGAGAGAAATTTTATCATCTTTAATAAGGTTGGAGTTTATGGAAAGAATTGGCGGTGCTTGGACCGGATGAATAGAAACTTTTAACTCCTTTTTCTCGTCAGAAAAAGAAAATGATATTGTTCCCTCGTTTACTATATTCATTATTAGCTTATCTTTTATTATTGAAATATCAATCTTTTTCGATTCTCCACTTGAAAGAGAAAAGCTTTTTTCATTAACTTTACAGAAATCTGGCAAAGAACTTACCAATACATCTGTATCCAAATCTCCGCTATTTTTTACAATAACTTCTTTGCTTAAATCCTCGTCATTTATTTCAACTTTACCAAAATTAAGCTCCGATGGATCAAATTCAAGCTTGGGGGCTGCAATTTCAATTGTAACTCCGATTTCTGCATCCCCTCCATCAGAATTTATAATTATTTTGGCTTCACTCTTCCCTTGTGGCAAATCTTTAGTCATAGCAGTTACATTTACATTAACGCTTTCATCGTTAAAGGTCTTCTTTGAAATTATAAGCCAATTAGCTTTCGTCGATATTGTCCCTTCTATTGCTCCTTTATTATTATTTCTGATCTCGAAAGAAAGTCTTGGTTTTTCACCTCTTTTTACTTTTCCAAAATCAAGCGATTTCTCGCTCACTAAAAGAGAAGGCTTAGGAAGAATCTCAAAGTTTATCGGTATTTCTTTTGAATAACCTCTTGAATTCGTTATATTAATTTTAGATGTATATGATTTAGGTGGTAGATTTGTGGTATCCAGAGTAAACTTCATTCTCGATTGGCTTTTAGGAGAAACTGTAAAATCTGATTCAGAAAAAGTTAAGTATGAATCTTTTGATTCTAATTTAAGAATGGCGGGCTCTTTACCAGCATTAGTAGCTAAAAGCTCATTAACAATCTTTTTACTCTCTTTTACCCGTCCGAGAGAAAGTTCATTAGGAACCACTGAAATTACAGGTTTTTTTAAATCAGGTTCACCTAAATCAAAATTTGTATAGGTTGCATTATGTACTCCTTGAGGATCTTCAATAAAAGCAATACACCTTAACATCTCTTTAGCCCACATACTGTCTATATCAAAACTAAATGTTTCTTTGCCAGAAGTACCTACACTTTTAGTTAAACCATTTCTGGCAAGAAATCTATGGAATATTTCTCCATTTGAAGCTTTATAATAATAGTAATCTTCAACTAATACTACAACTAATTGAGCTTGAGATGATGCACCAGAAAATGATGCATCAACTTGAACTTTATTTCCAACAATTTTTCCAGAAACTTCTATTGTAACACCAGTTTTCTTTCCTTTAGCTTTTTGGATTAAACTCTTTAAATTACTCTTATAGTTATCAGCATATCCAACGATACTGTCTTTGCCGTCAACAACAAGAGTAGGGATTGAACTTGCTCCATATTTTCTTGCACGTTCTTCAGAGATTTTACACACCATATCATCACTAACATGAAATTTTATCAATAGGAAGTCTTTTCCGCCAGATTCTTCATAAAGAGTATCTATTTCAGGGTTCGCTCTACCACAAGGAGGGCACCATTCAGCAGTAAAAAGTTCTAAAAGAACAAGCTTTTTATTGTCAGCAGCATAGCTTTTTGACCCATAAGGAATATAAAAATAAGAAAAAGCTAAAACAAAAATAATAGATAAAGCCACTATAAATTTTTTCCTCATAATCTACTCCTTAAACAAATTGTGTAAATAATTATATTCTTATTTAATCATTTTACGAAATTATTTATAGCTGGTTCTGCATCGAGCGCAACATCGTTTACATGCCCTTTAAAGTTTATTGTTAAATCTTTATCTATGAGCATTAAATATGGTGGTTCTCCAAGATATAATGTATTAGCAACCTTATTATCCTCATCTAAAATTAATTGCTCCCCTTGCAGATAATCCTTTATGAAAGCTTCAGCTTCCTCTCTGGTGCCTTGAGATACAAATATTACATTAACGCCCAAAGGTTTGAGTATGTCTCTTAATGTTGCGCATTTCACCTTACAACTACCGCATCCCGAATCTACATATATGATAGCACTTTTCTTTCCTTTTAAGTCTGCTATACCTAAGCTACTGCCATTAATATCGGTTGCAGAAAATGTTTTGAGTTTGTCTCCTACAGAAGCAAGAGATAAACCATTAGGATACAATCTTTCAAATTCTGCCTTTCCGTTTACTTTTATAAATAGAAGTTTAAGTGCTTTTATGAAACTATCTTTAAATCTCTCTGCAAATAATTCAAGGGTTTGATCGTCAGGTTTAAATATACCTTCGTTCCCTACACATGCCTGTAAACCAAATCCATAAAACTTGGAGAAGTAGGTGCTTACATCCTGATTTTTGCCACCAATATAAAGAGGTTTAAGTAATCCTAAGGAAACAACATTGGCTTCTGTATCAACTATGAGAGAACATTTAGAGAAATTTTTAATATCAAAAACAGCAACATACCCATAAAATCTTAAAGTTCTATTATCAAATAATTGTGCAGTTTTAATAGTAAAGTCAGTATCTTCATCGTCTCTTAAAGTCATAATTCCGCTCGCCGTAAAAGCTCCTCTACCAATTGCTGAATATAAATCATTGCTTGCAGCTCTATGCTCAGAAATAAACAGATATCCCAATACAAAATTCAGAATTAAGGAAACTATTAGCGCTGCGGTAAATGGATTGATTTTTTTAAGTATTCTATTCTTCTTGTTTTCTATTTTTTTATCTATTTTCTTTTTCTTACTCATAAGTTAAATTACCAATTTCAAACAAGCTTCTTCTTTAAGAGATTTCCAAGTCTTTTTATTCCTTCTTCAATCTTTTCAGGGGTAACCATTGTAAAATTAAGTCTCATCGTATTTGCTCCTGAACCATCAGCAAAGAATGCCGTTCCAACTATATATGCTACTCCTTCAGCTATTGCCTCGTTAAAAATAGAAACAGTATCAACTTTCTCGGGAGCAGATGCCCATAAAAACATTCCTCCCTCGGGCTCATTAATTTTTACTTCTTCAGGGAAATATTTCCTTATCGCGTCGACCATAACTTTGCATTTCACAGAGTAAGATGCTTTAATTTTCTCTATATGAGGTCTTAAATAACCTTTTCTTAAATACTCATCAACCGCAACTTGAGTTATAACTGGAGTGCATAGGTCTGTCGCCTGTTTGAGAAGATTAATTTTACTTATAATTTCTTTAGGTCCTACAATCCAGCCAAGTCTTATGCCGGGAGCAAGAATCTTCGAGAATGTTCTTAAATATACCACATTATTATCGGTATCGAGAGATTTAAGTGATGGTAGTGGATCTCCTTTGTATCTTAAGTCTCCATAAGGGTTGTCCTCAATAATTAAAAGGTTATATTCTTTCGCTAATTGTAAAAGCTCTTTTCTTCTCTCAAGAGACATACAAACACCTGCAGGATTTTGAAAAGTGGGAACAGTATAGAAAAATTTTGGTTTTATTCCTTTTGCTTTAAGTTCTTTAAGCTTTGATTCTAATACAGAAATTATTGCACCGTTTTCATCCATAGGAACAGAAACAAAATTTGCAAGAAAGGCATTAAATGATTGTATTGCGCTTAAATAAGTTGGAGCTTCAACTATAACTGTATCACCTTTATCAATAAATATCTTTGAAATAAAATCTATAGCTTGTTGGGATGCGGTAGTGATTATTATATTGTCAACAGCAACTCCATTAATACCATCTTCTTCTGAAAGTTTAACTAAAGACTCTCTCAATGGATAATAACCAGGAGTTTCACCATATTGCAATGAAATTGCTGCACGTTCTAACAAAGCAGTATCCATACATTCTTTAAATTCTTTAACAGGAAATAAATCAGGATCAGGCATACCTCCACCAAAAGAAATTATCCCAGGACGAGAGGCAAGACTTAAAAGATCTCTAATCACAGAGGATTTAACATTTTTGGATCTTTCTGTAAAAAGATCGTCGTAATTTAACATTTTTACACCTTCCTTTGTAATTTATTTTATGAATATTTATATAGCTTAATTAAAAATGGTTTTGATATCTCAAAAAAGTATAAACCATCATGTGAAAGAAGAAAATAATCATTTTTAGAGTTTAACCTCTTCTGATAAATTAGCTTATTACTATAAAGAGAAAAGAATTTTATAATAATGCTTCTTTTCGAAGCCAAATAACTTTCATCTTCAGTTGGCATATAACCAACCAAAAAAGAAGTAGGAAGAACCAAAGAGATAACAGATTCATACCCATACTGATTATTTACATATAAAATAGTTCCATCGGTTCTATATATTATTACACCGGATGAATTTGATAAACCAACCTTTTTAGAGTCTTGAGAAAAATTAATGCTATTAATCTTAGAATCAAATTCTTTTTGCCATATTATTTGTCCATTTATATCAAAAAAACTTAAAATGTTTCCTTTTTTACCAAACTTTTCATATGTATAACTAATACAAGTAGATCCATCATTATTTATTTCCTGTAAAATTGGATAGCTATCTGTAGAGTTTTTATAAATAGGTGGATCAAGAAATGTATTCCAATTTACATATCCATCATAGCGTATGTTATAAACACTACCTTCATCAGAAGAAAATAGAAGATACTTGCCATTAAGTGAAGCGTTAATCTTAAACCTACCATAAGCTTCGGGTAACTCAAACTGTTTTATATTTCTACCTCTATAGTCTGTATAAATATAGAGGTTTGATAATTCAGTTTTTGAAGTAAAAACAAAACCGAGATTTCCACCTTTAAAGGGATAAAAATCAGAAACAAAATGATTTTTTAAAAATTTTTCCCAGACAACAGAATTGTTTTTTATATTAACAGCATAGACCGAATAACTCTTAACATAAATATGACTTTCATCGTATGAAAATTTTAAGTCTAATATTGGCTCCTTGAATAATTTTTCTAAAACAACTTTTCCATTACTATCGTAAACTGTGAGCAATCCTAAGTTAGTTCCTACTGCAACATATTTTCCAAAATTAGAAATTGCCTCTGCATTTATGAACGCTGGAGATTCTTTTGCCCAACAAAGGGAAACAGAACCCTCTGGAAGCATAAAGCTAAATGAAAATAATATACTTAATACTAAAATTACTAAAATGATAAATAAATTGTAGGTATTAAACCAACCTGCTCTTTTTCTCTTAACCATTACATAAGATAATTATAAGATTCACATAAGATTTATGCAATACTTGGCAGTTTTCCTTTAATTAATCTATAAATATTTAATATTTTACAATGATCTTTTTGCAATTTAAGCTGTTTTTGACATTTCTAACCGTTTTTATTGATATATTCTTATTGAGAAGAATCTACTTTCTTTT
>JAGPKI010000044.1 GCA_018054005.1 Caldisericia bacterium | reverse complement strand
TGGATAATAATATTGATGACATTAAAACACTTACCAATCTTCTTAAACCATTTGACTCTGATAAAATGCTAATGTATAGAGTATCAAACAAAGTAAATAATCCCAAAAATGACTTTAAAGAGCTATTAGGTCCAATCAATTAAACGTTTATAGTTAATAGTTCGTCTAAATTAGTCGTATATCTTTGAGATTTCCTGAGTTGTTTCATTTTCCAGTTATGCTCTATACCATTTGACAGAGGGTAAAGAGTATTTCTTCCGTACCTTAAATTAATATTATCAATAACGTTCATTAACTTTTCATCTTTACTCTCAGGGTAAACATCATCAAACAAAGATGATTTTGCATCTTCATTTTGAATTATTTCCGATAGCATTACTCCTGCCTTTTTATACTTTATTTTATCTTTGTAGATTTTTCTAAGTCCAATTAATGCATATCTAATTAAATCTAAAGTATTAGCAGTAGGTATCTTGGTAGGTATAATTGTTGAATTGAAATACTTTTCTCCATCTTTAAATGGATTGGACATTACAAATACTTGCACACATGATGCAACAGAGTTCTGTTTTCTTAATTTATCTGCTGCATTTGTTGTGAATGTTGAAATTGCTTCAGTCATCTCCTGAATATTACAAATATCATTTCCAAAAGTTCTTGATGTTATTATTGATTTCTTTGGTTGAATTACGTCATTAAGCTCTATACAAGGTATGCCTCTTAACTCTAAAACAGTTTTTAATCCTGGTGTTTTTAAATATTTCTTAGCCCAGGAGTCGTTTACAGTGCTTAGTTGTTTTGCATTGTATACGCCATGCTTATTTAAAAGTTTTACAAAGCTTCTTCCAATGCCCCAAATATCTGACACATCAATTGTCTCAAGATATTCTTCCAAATTTGGTTTATCAACTAAATTAAATATTCCTTTAAGGTCTTTATTTCTTTTGGCTATTTTATTAGCTACCTTTGCTAAAGTCTTTGTTGTAGCTGCGCCTATTGATACTGGTATTCCAGTCCATTTATAAATAGTATCTCTAATAATCTTTAAATAATCTTCTAAATTAGATGCTTGGTTACTATCTAATAATATAAAAGCTTCATCAATAGAATAAATTTCAATATCGGGGCAGATTTGTGAGAGTGTTAACATAATTCTATTTGAGATATCTCCATATAAACTAAAATTAGATGATAGAACTTGTATATTATATTTTTCAACCATATCCATACATTTGAATATCGGTTGCCCCAATGTAATTCCTAAATTTTTTGCTTCCTGCGATCGCGATATTACACAACCATCATTATTTGATAATACAACAACTGGTTTATTGCTTAACTTTGGATTAAATGCTTGTTCGCAGGATACATAAAAGTTATTACAATCAACTAATCCGAAGATTCTGTTCATTTCTATATATTTTCAAACTGATGAATAACAAATGTAACAACTCCCCAAATTTGACAATCCATACCTTCTTTTATTTCAATGGGAGTATATTTAGAATTTTCAGGGTATAGGTATATTTTATTATCTATTTTTCTGAACCTTTTCAATGTAAATTCACCATCAATTATAGCAACAACAATCTTATTGTCTGTTGGTTCGATAGACCTATCAACTATTAATATATCCCCTGAATTTATTCCTGCATCTATCATTGAATTGCCAGAGACCTTAAGTAAGTAAGTGGCAACAGGATGCTTGATAAGAAATTCATTTAAATCCAAATTTTTATCGATAAAGTCATCTGCTGGTGAAGGAAAACCCGCAGATACTCCTTGAGAAAATAAAGTTAATTCAATTTTCTTTTTTTTCTTCATTTCTAATAATTTATATTTTTTATGAGCAAAATATCAATTGTCCCATCCAAAATAAACATATATCTCTATTTCTTGGAATTGTAAATTATCACCGAAGGAAGTATATATACTCTTATATATTATCTCAAACATGATTTTTAGGATTTTTGAGTCACAATAACATATTGAGGCTTTAAAATTGGTACACATTTACAAAGTTTTAGAATAATTAAGATTAGATCCTTCAGTTGCTGAAATAATACTTCCTCAGGATGACAGTGAGAGATGGGTGTCATTCCCAAATTTACACTCCCTGTAATTCCTGAAATCAATTATTAAGGAATCCACAGTATCTCTCATCCTCGAAAGTACGCCTATTGTCATCCTCGAAATCTTTTATCGAGGATCCAAGTAACTTGTCATCCCCAACTCGATTGGGGATCCATTCTTTTTCCTTTTCTATTTGAAAAGAAATACTTCCTGGATTCCGCATCAAGTGCGGAATGACAACACTTTTGTCATCCTCGAAATCTTTTATCGAGGATCCAACCCAAATTTTTATAAGTATTATAAAAAGAATAGATCCTTACGATAGCAAAATATAGATATACTACCTCAGGAGGATTTGTGAGTGTTTGTCATTCAGAGCGATTGCGGGAATCCACAGTATCTGTCATCCTTGAAATCTTTTATCGAAGCGTAAAAAGAGGAGATATTTCATAGATAAAAAGATACTCCTCAGCTCATGAAGATATGTGGTTAGAAGACTTTTCATCACTGGTAAAAAGCAATCCTAAGCTGAAGTAAAGGGCTGGTGAAATTCTTTTTTGGAAGGAATATCCTCATTGTGTGATGTTAATGACATATTTATTTACTTCTAAAATGTGCTTAAGGTTGCCAAATATTTGTGGTATACTTAACTAAAATGATGAAATTAAATAACATATAAATGATGTATTTGGAGGTCGAAAGTGCGCATCAAAAATCACCCAATCCTTGAGTTCAACAAAGGAAATAAGATAACTTTCTTCCTTGATGGTAACGAGATAGAGGGTTACGACGATGAGCCAATAGCTGTATCCCTTTATGCTAATGGAATTAAAACTTTATCTTATAGTCTTAAGTATCATAAACCGAGAGGGTTATTTTGCTGTATAGGTAATTGCTCATCTTGCTTAATGAAAGTTGATGGAGAACCAAATGTAAGAACATGTGTTAAAAGAGCAAGGCAAGGCATGATTGTAGAGACAGATAGGTTGGCGAAAAATGATTAAAGAGACAGATGTAGTAATTATTGGCGGTGGACCTGCCGGCCTATCGGCAGCCCTTGCTCTCGGTCAAACAGATTTAAAAGTTTTACTTCTTGAAAGAGATCCATTTTTAGGCGGTCAGCTTGTTAAGCAGACTCATATGTTTTTTGGTTCCAGAGAGGAATATGCAGGAGTTAGAGGTTTTGAAATAGGTAATTTACTTTCTGAGAGCGTTAATAAGTTTAATAATATAGAAATTTCATTTGATACTACTGCATGTGGCTACTACAATGAAGAAGATATGCTTTTAGCGGTCCACAATGATGAGGAATTATTTAGAATTAAATTTAAGAAAGTTATTGTGGCAACGGGGGCATCAGAGAGGGCACTTCTCTTCGAAAATAATGACCTTCCAGGAATATATGGTGCAGGAGCAGTACAGACACTTATGAACCTTTATGGAGTTTTACCAGGCAAAGAAGTGGTTATGGTTGGCTCAGGAAATATTGGTCTTATAATCTCTTATCAGCTTGTTCAGGCAGGAGCTAAAGTAAAAGCTATAGTTGAAGCTGCCCCGAAAGTAGGAGGTTATTTTGTTCACGCTGCTAAGGCAAGTAGATTAGGGATCCCCATATATACAAAAACTACTGTAAAAAGAGCTTTTGGGAAAAATGAGCTTGAAGGGGTTGAAATAATTTCCCTCGATAAGGACTGGAATGAAATTCCGGGAACTGAGAGAAGAATCAACTGTGATACTCTTTGTCTTGCAGTTGGCTTATCACCCTTAACCGAGCTTTTATGGCAGTTTGGTTGTAAAATGAGATATATTCCTGAATTAGGGGGGCATATTCCAATAAGAGATGGGAATTTAATGACAACAAATAAAGATGTATATATCGCAGGAGATGTTGCCTCAATTGAAGAGGCTACATCTGCAATGCTTGAAGGAACAATTGCTGCTGTCTCTGTTTCAGAATCTCTTAATTTTGCCAGTCAAAAGCTTTTAGAATTGAGAGATAACGCTTTTAAAAAGCTATTTGATCTTAGAAATGGTCCTACAGGAGAAAAGATTCTGTCAGGAATTAAAAAGTTAGAGGAAGAATAAAATGTATGAAGAAAAAGGTTATTTAGAATTAGAAGAACTTAAAGAAAGGATACCAGCAGAAGAAAGGCTAAAAAAAGGTCCAGTTGCAATAATAGAGTGTATTCAGGAAATTCCATGTAATCCCTGTCAATCAGCGTGTAATAGAGGAGCAATAAAGGAATTCAAAAAAATAGTTGATTTACCTTTAATAGATTTTGAGAAATGCAATGGTTGTGGTGTATGTATTGCTCAATGCCCTGGTTTAGCTATTTTTGTTGTTTGGGAAGACTATAGTGATAGTCATGCTTTGGTTAAAATTCCTTATGAATTCATACCTTTGCCAGAAATTGGTAAAGAATATGATGTTTTAAACCGAAAAGGAGAGATAGTTGGCAGAGGAGAAGTTATAAAGATTCAATCATTAAAAACAAACCCAAAGACCAAAATTATCTGGATAAAAGTACCTAAAGAACTTTGCATGGAGGCAAGGAATATAAAGGTGGTGGATGAAGAGTGAATAGGGAAGAAGAAGAAAAAATTACAGTATGCAGGTGCTCTGATGTAACTCTTAAAGAGATAAGAGATTTAATCAGGAAGGGTTATACAACCTTAGATGAAATAAAAAGGCTTTCTCGGGCAGGGATGGGACAGTGTGAGGGCAAAACCTGCCGAACATTAATAATGCAGGAAATAGCAAAGGCAACAGGCAAAACTATGGAGGAGATTGATGTACCTACTTTTAGACCACCGATTGTAACAGTTCCTCTTAAATTGATTGTTGAGGAGAGCAAAAATGAAAAATAAAGCAGAGGTAGTTATCATTGGTGGCGGAGTGGTAGGTTGTGCAATTTCATATGAATTAGCAAGGAGGGGTGTTAAGGACATTGTTCTCCTTGAGAGAAAATATTTAACCTCTGGTGCCACTGGGAGGTGTGGAGCAGGTGTAAGGCAACAGTGGGGAACAGAAATGAATTTAAAGCTCTCTATTGGATCGGTAAAAAGATTTGAGACATTGAGAGAAGAATTGGGTTATGAAAAAGATATAGAATTTATTCAAACAGGTTATTTTATGCCTGCCTATACAGAAAAGCAGGTAGAACAATTCAAGAAAAATATTGAACTGCAAAAAAAGTTTGGATTAAAAGTTGAATTTTTAACTCCACAAGATTCAAAAAATGTTGTTCCAATCGTAAATACAAATGGTTTGCTTGGTGCTACTTTTTATGATAAAGATGGTCATTGCAATCCTTTTCATGTAACATATGCATATTCCGAGGCTGCTAAAAGATTAGGAGTCGAGATAAACATATTTACTGAGGTTGTAGGTATAAAAACAGATGGTTACACAGTTAAGAGCGTTTTAACAAACAAAGGAAAAATTGATTGCGACATTATTGTAAACGCAGCTGGTGGATGGTCACAAATTATCGGACAGATGGCAGGGGTAAAGATACCTACATATTCTGAGCGACACCAAATTTTTGTTACTGAACCAATAGAGCCACTTTTTAGACCTATGGTAATGTCTTTTTATCATAACTTTTATACCCAGCAGGAGCCGAATGGTGCAATTTTAATGGGTTTTGGTGATCCCACAGAACCAAAAGATTTTAATCAGGGTCATACATATAAATTTTTAGAAAACGTTACTACAAGAGTAATTGAAGTGCTTCCACCTTTAGGCAAAGCAAGACTATTGAGGCAATGGTCTGGGTTATATAATATGTCACCAGACAAGACTCCAATAATAGGGGAAGCTCCAGAACTTAAAAATTTCTATATGGCTTGCGGCTTCTCGGGTCATGGTTTTATGATTTCACCAATGACTTCTACTCTCATAGCACAAATGATATGCGGTGAAGAGCTTTCAATTCCAGAAGTAAAGACAAAACTTGATCTTGGTAGATTTGATAGAGGAGAACTTTTTGTTGAGCCGAGCGTGGTGTAATGATTGGTATTTTTGACTCAGGAGTTGGAGGGCTATCAATTTATAGAGAAATTAAAACTTTGATCCCTGAGACTCATTATATTTATTTTTCAGATAATGCCCATTTTCCTTATGGAGAAAAGAGTGAAGAGGAAATTAAAGCTTATGCATATTGTATAAGCTCATTCTTAATAGATAAAGGTGCAGAACTTATAGTTACAGCTTGCAACTCAGCAACAGTATCTTCGATAAATTATTTGAGAAATAGTTTTTCTGTGCCTTTTGTTGGCGTTGTGCCTCCTGTGAAACCAGCTGTTCAATCCACAAAAAGTGGTAAAATAGCAGTATTATTAACTGAAGCTTCATCTAAAGGAAAAAAGTATCAAGAGCTCATCGAAACATGGGCTAATGGTGTAAATGTAATCTCTGTTCAATTTCCTCTCCTTGTAAAATTAGTCGAGGATGGAATGACAGAAATCACTTCAATAAAAAGTTTTCTATTCGATAAACTCGAAAGACTAAAGAATATGGGAGTGGATACAATAGTTTTGGGGTGTACTCATTTTATTTTTTTAAAGGAAATTATAATTTCAATGTTTGGAGATACTTTTACAGTTCTGGACCCTGCTACTGCTGTTGCAAAGCAAACACTTAAGCTATATTCAGAAATTAGGACCGAAAAACCTGTATCTAATTCTCAAAATGAAGACCTGTTTTATACTTCTGGTGATGTTGAATCCTTTAGGAGATTTATTAAAAAATGGTTAAAATTAGACACCGAAAAAGTCTATAAAATAGATTTAGAATGTTTAAAGAATTAGAGAAAGCCTTAGATGATATAAAAAGACCCCTATTTTATGAACCTAAAAACAATTTTAAAGATAATTCCGTAATTGGAGGTTTTTCTGATTTTGCTCTAAAACGACTCTCTGAAGTTAAAAAGAATTTTGTTGAAGACAATGAAATAGCAGCAACACTATCGCATCTAATTGAGACCTTTTCGAGTTATAAAGGAAATCCCTCACGAGAACTTTATTTAAGGATTTTAAATGAAATAAAATTAATCGAAAGCCATATAGGTGCTAACGATAAGCATACTAATGAAATTGATAAAAAAGAAGTAAATATTGATACAAAAGATATAAATCTTGAGACAGCCCGCTCAATTTTAGTAAAGCCAATTCAGTTTGTTAAGGGTGTAGGTCCCAAAAAAGCAAGTTTGCTTGAAAGACTTGGAATATCGACTCTTTTTGATTTACTCTATTATTTTCCAAGAGATTACATAGATAGAAGTAAGATTATCCCAATAAGGTCTGCAAGAGTGGGGGAAGAGCAAACTTTTTGTGGGAAAATTGTCTCGGTTCAGGAATTTAGTAAAAATAAATTTTCTATATTGAAAGTTACAATATACGATGGTACATCTGCTATTACAGGAGTTTTCTTTAATCAGCGTTTTCTTAAAAAAGTTTTTGAGGAGCATATTGAAAAATCAGTAATATTTTCTGGAAAAGTATCCTTTAACTATGGTAGTTATGAAATAGATAATGCCGAATATGAATTTTTAGAAGAAAAAAAAGAAACAATTCATACAGGAAGGATTGTCCCGGTGTATAAGCTTACTCAGGGTATTTATCCAAAAGTTTTAAGGAGCATAATTAAGGAAAACCTTGAGAATTACAAAGATTTTTTTTACGAGTTTATTCCGAATCAAGTACTTTTAAAACTCAGTCTTCCTCCTCGCTCTACAGCAATTTATGAATTACATTTCCCGATTAATTTTGAGAATCTTGAAAAGGCAAGAAAAAGAATTGTTTTTGAAGAGTTTATCCTTGGTCAGTATAAGTTGTGTAAAGCAAAGAATCTTTTAGGTTCTCTAAAGGGAATCTCTTTTAATATTGACCCTAATGTTATTAAAGAATTTGAAGATTCTCTTCCTTTTAAATTAACAGTAGCTCAAAAAAAAGTAATTGCTGAACTGATAAATGATCTGAATTCAGGAAAGCCAATGAATAGATTATTACATGGGGATGTTGGATCTGGTAAAACAGTTGTAGCGGGAGCACTAATTTATTTAACGGTAAAAAGTGGGTTTCAGGCAGCATTTATGGCTCCTACAGAAATACTTTCAGAGCAGAGCTACAGAGTAGTAAAAACCCTTCTTTCAAAATTTGGTTTTAATGTAGAATTGCTTGTAAGTGAGATGAAAAGCAAAAAGAAGGAAGAAGTATGTAAAGGTCTTAGAGATGGAACAATTGATGTAGTTATTGGTACACATGCTATAATTCAGGAGGATGTTCTCTTTAATAAGCTTGCTACAGTAATTGTAGATGAGCAACATCGCTTTGGGGTTAGACAGAGAGAAGCTTTAAAAAATAAAGGGGTGACTCCTCATATGCTCGTTATGAGCGCAACACCCATTCCAAGAACTGTTGCAATGACAAGATTTGGAGATCTTGATATTTCTGTTCTGGATGAAATGCCAAAAGGAGAAAGAAAAGTTTTAACAAAAATTGTATTAAGAGAGAACAACGGAGAAGTATATGAATTTGTTCGAAAAAAAATAAAAGAGGGTGGGAAAACTTATGTAGTATGTCCATTAATTGAGGAATCTTCTTCTATTGATTTAGCCTCTTCAATTGCAAAAGCTGAAGAACTAAAAAAAGTGTTTCCCGAGTTTAAAGTAACTTTGCTTCATGGGAGAATGAACGTAGAAGAAAAAGAAGAAGCGATAAGAGAATTTTCAAAGGAGAGCGATATATTAGTTTCAACTACAGTTATAGAAGTTGGAATTGACATTCCAGATGCATCAGTAATAATTGTAGAGGATGCCCAAAGGTTTGGTCTTGCTCAACTTCACCAATTACGTGGTAGAATCGGTAGAAAATCTCAGGATTCTTATTGTTTTCTTTTGGTGGACAATATAGAAAACTCTAAGAGATTAAAAATACTCGAGGATACAAACTCAGGTTTTATTATTGCGGAGAAAGACCTTGAATTAAGAGGACCTGGAGAATTATTTGGCGAAAAGCAACATGGTTATTTTGTAAGGTCATTAGTAGATCTTTCAAAAGATGTTCCTTTACTTGATGAAGCAAAAAAAGCTGCTCAATTTATATTAGAAAATCCAAAAGCACAAAAACTCTTTGAAGAGGAATTAGCTTTTAGAGATCAATTCTTAAAACAGTTCGAAATAGTTGAGGCTATTTAGTTTTTTTAAACTAACTTCCTTTATATAAAACGATTGTTTTACTTTCTGGTATCCAGTCAACAACAAAATCAAGATTTTGGGCAATAAATTTTAAAGGAACAAATGCTCTTTCTTCTTTAATTTGTGGTTTACATGGAAGAGCAAATTCTTTTCCATTGACAGTTGTATTAATTGATTTTATAGACATTAATATAATTTTTTCATTTTGAGTAATAACTATTTCTTTTGTATCAGGTATCCATTCAACTTTAGCGCCTATTATTTCTGAAATAAACCTTAAAGGGACCATAGTTGTTTGGCTCTCTTCATCTATGTAGGCAGGCGGAGAGGTTAAATCTATCTCTTCTCCGTTTACATAAACCGTACTACTGCCAATAGGTATTTTTATAGTAAGCTGGGGTGTGTTTTTAGTAGGAGAAGAAGGTTGTTTTTTTGTTCCTGGAAGATTTGTACAACTTGAAATGTTAATTACAAGAAGTAAAATTATTAAACCATATAAGATTTTTTTTATGTTCATTTATATAATAGTTCCTCCACTTTTATAAAATTTTATAAAAAATTCAATTTATAATGTATCCATAATTATTTTTTTATTTATTATACTAAATATAAAATATTAATTAAATAAAAGTGTATAATTTTTTAAAAATTATTTGACAAAATATGTATTTTCAATAATATATAAAAGTTGGCCGGGCCGTTAGCTCAGCAGGTAGAGCACCTGCCTTTTAAGCAGGGGGTCACAGGTCCGAATCCTGTACGGCTCATATGGCTCCGTCGTCTAACGGTTAGGACACCGCTCTTTCAAGGCGGCAATAGGAGTTCGACTCTCCTCGGGGCTACCAGAGTATATTTTACGACTAATTTTTTCCAATTTAAACCTTGAAAGCGTTGCTCTTAAAAAAGGGTGAAAAATTGGGGAAAATCGTTAATTTTTAAAGAAAAAGTTTTTATTGAAAAACCATTCATTTGGAAAGGTTATTTTGAGGATTTTCTATTAATAAAAAGAATTGAAGGCTTAAGAGAAAGAACAATTAATGATTATAT
>JAGPKI010000043.1 GCA_018054005.1 Caldisericia bacterium | reverse complement strand
GTTTTTTTACGTTGAGTTACCAGCATCTATGATAGGATTTGTCTGGAATAGTATGATGTCCGTCGCTGGTGGATGGTTTTTCCTAATGGCATCTGAGATGTTTGTGCTTGGTGGAAAAGATTTTAGATTACCGGGAATAGGATCATACCTTCAACTTGCTGCAATAGAAGGAAACACTCAAGCAATTCTAATGGGATTGGGAACTATCATTATAATAATTGTTTTAATAGACCAATTAATCTGGAGACCATTAATCGCTTGGGCGCAAAAATTTAAGACAGAACTAAAAGAGGAAGAAGTTCCAACTTCCACGCTTCTTGTTCAACTTAACCGTTCTAAAATCATAAAAGTAATTTCTAATTCCTGGAATAATATGATTGATGGAATAACTATTAAACAACTTAAGAAGAAAGACGCAAGACCTTCACTTCAAACACAAAAAAAGCAAAAATTTTCTTTTACATCTATAATAATTTATAGCCTTCTCATTTTGTGTGTTGGCTATGGATCAATCATGTTTTTTGCGTTAACAAAAAATTTAAAAGTAGATAACTGGTTAAATATTGTTCTTGCAGATTTTTTTACTCTACTTAGAGTTGTTACGGCTGTTTTTATATCTCTAATTTGGACTGTTCCACTTGGAGTAGCGATAGGATTGAACAAGAAATTGGCAAATAAACTTGAACCAATAGTTCAAATCTTTGCTTCTATCCCAGCAACTGCAGTTTTTCCAATTATAGTAATGTGGTTAATAAATTCGAGAGGTGGAATTAATTTAGCTTCTATCGTTCTTATGCTTCTTGGTACACAATGGTACATCCTATTCAACGTCATAGCTGGTGCTCAATCGATTCCAACAGACCTAAAAGAAGTTTCTAAAATTTTTAAGTTTAGAAAGCTTGATAAATGGAGAGTATTAATCCTTCCTGCAATTATGCCTCAGCTCATTATTGGGCTTATTACAGCAACAGGAGGAGCATGGAATGCTTCGATAGTTTCCGAATATGTAGAATTTCGTGGTAAAATATATAATGCTAATGGAATTGGCTCTTTAATAAATATTGCTACGAGTAAAGGAGATTATAGTTTACTTGCAGGTAGTACATTAATAATGATAATAACTGTTGTATTAATAAATAGATACATTTGGAGAAAAATTTACTGGAAATCAATTGAACATAGAGTTTGATAAGGAAATGATATGATCTTAAAAGGTGAAAATTTAACAGTCAAATTTGATATGCCCAATAAAACAAGCATTACGGTGATAGAAGATATTAATATTGGCTTATATGAAGGGGAATTTGTAGCAATTCTTGGAGCATCTGGGTCTGGCAAATCTACTATTTTACGGTGTCTGGCAGGTTTATTAAAACCTACTCAAGGTAAAATCTTCTATCATGGACAGGAATTTTCCGATGTTAATCCCAATATATCGATGGTCTTTCAATCTCCTGCTCTTTTCCCATGGTTATCAGTTTTTGATAATGTAGCCATAGGCTTAAAAGCAAAAGGCATTCCTAAACCTCAAGTTGAAAAAAAGACTTATGAAGCAATAGACCTCGTAGGTTTGGATGGTTTTGAGACTGCTTATCCAAAAGAGCTTTCAGGTGGCATGCAGCAAAGAGTCGGCTTTGCAAGGGCATTAGTTGTTGAACCTGAAATTCTCTTTATGGATGAACCATTTTCAGGTCTTGACATTCTGACAGCTGAAAATTTAAGAACTGACCTCCTTGAATTGTGGATAGGAAACAAAATACCAACCAAAGCAATGCTTCTCGTTACTCACAGCATTGAAGAGGCGCTGTTTATGGCAGATAGAATAATCATATTAAGTAAAAATCCAGGAAGAATAAAAGAAGAAATACCTGTCACTATTCCTCACTGGAGAGATAAAAATCATCCTGAATTTGCAAGACTTTTGGACCATATTTACAGTATAATGTTGGGTAAGGAGGTAGTTACGCGCATAGATACTCAGCAAAAAGTTGGAGAAAAACCAGCTATACCATCAATAAGGGTTGGGGCATTAACAGGTTTCATAGAACTAATATCTGATCAGGGACAGCAATTAGACATTTATAAACTTGCAGATGATTTATTAATGAGTGTTGATGAAATGCAGCCATTAATAGAAGCAGCAGAAATGCTTGGTTTTGTGGAGACCAAATATGGTGATATTATAATAACAGAGGAGGGTAAACGATTTGCAGATGCAGATTTACTTCACAAAAAAGAAATATTTAGAAAAGCTGTTCTTGAAAAAGTAGCATTTATCAAACAAATTTTAGAAATCATTGAACATAAAACCGATAAAAGGATGAATGAAGAATTCTTTATTGACCTTCTAAAGCAGAAATATTCCGAAGAATCCGCAAAAGAGCAACTTAATATAGCAATTGATTGGGGTAGATACAGTGAGCTCTTCGGATATGATGAAGATAGCCACGAATTATTCATAGAGGAACAACCAAGCAATTAATGGATATTAAAACCCTAAAAGGTACCATAAAAGATGTTTCTGCAATAGTATTTGATAAAGATGGAACAATTGTCGGTGGAGTAAATTTATGGAAAAAATTATTTAATTACCAGTTGAATGCAGCAGAAGAGTTAGGACTGAATATTAGAGAGACAGCTGATGAAATTTTTGGCGCTCGGGATGCTCTACCATATTCCCCACTTGTGACCTTTCATGCATCTGAAGCCCCTATTCTTATGGCGGTAGCTATATGGCTAACATATAAACTACCATGGTTTAAATGTAAAGAATATGGGGAAAAGATAATAGAGCTTGGAGCAAAAATGGTTAGTAAAGAGGAGCTTCTTAAGCCTCTGCCGTATGCAGTTCAGGCAATTAATTTTTTTAGTAAATTTGTACCAATATGCATTGCAACATCTGATAGTAAAGAAAATACGATAGAAATGGTAGAATATTTAAATATTCGGGATAAAATTAAATACATTGTTACATCAGATGAAGTAGAAAAAGGTAAGCCAGAAGCCGATATATTGCTTAAGATCTCCGAAATCTTAAATATAGAGCCCTCCAAATTATTACTTGTAGGGGACAACGAAATTGATGTTGAAACTGCAAGAAGAGCAGGAGCCAAATCAACAATTATAGGAGAAAAAGACTTAGGTGCAGACGGATGGGTCAGAAACTTTTTAGAATTTATTGAATTAAATAAAGAAAAATAATTATGAATAGTAAAATTTTAATATCACTTTTAAAAACTGCTCTTTTTGTTGCCCTAATTGCAATTGGAGGAATTATATCTTTTCCAACTCCTATTTCTGAAATTCATTTTTCATTGCAAATTTTATTTGTTCTGCTTGCTCCTCTCGTATTAGGACCTGTTTTTGGTACTATTGCCTGTGCTATATATGTGCTTTTAGGAGTTATTGGTTTACCTATTTTTGCAGGTATGAGAGCAGGTCCTGTTGTTTTAATAGGCCCTACTGGTGGATATTTAATAGGTTTTATTATATCCGCTCCGTTTTCTGGAATATTGTCAAAGAAATTTCATTCTCTGATTGCTTTATCTATAAGCCTCCTAATTATTTACATCATCGGGGTATTACAGTTTAGTTATGTAACAAAAATTACTTTTAAAGCTGGAATAATTGGAGGAGTATTACCATTTCTTCCTTTTGATATATTAAAACTATTAATTGCTTATTTTGTATACCTTAAACTTCCAAAGGAACTTAAATAAAGGAGAAAATACAAAAAGAATGGGAAATATTTTAACATTTATATCAATAATAATCACTTCTTTATCGCTTATTCTATTTTTATTAGGAATCAAAAATAAAGCTTTTGAAAAGTATGCAGTTGTGTTTTCTTATTCAACTGCATTTTTCACAATACTAACATTTGTTTTTTTAGCATATTTATACCTAACACATAATTTTTCATACCTTAATGTTTATCGATACACAAATTTAGAAATGCCAGCTGGGTTAACGTTTGTCTCAGTTTGGGCTGGTCAATCTGGATCATTTCTTTTATGGGCAGTTTTTAATTCAGTTGCTCTCTTGATCTCTCTTAAAGATAAAATATGGAGAAGATTTTCTTCTCCCATAGTTCTCTCAATTTTACTTATGGTTCTTATTCTTTTTTATACATCAAATCCTTTTGCTCTAACCCAAAAAACAGTAAGTGATGGTTTAGGCTTAAATCCAATGCTTTCTCACCCCTTAATGTATATTCACCCACCATTTGCTTTCTTAGGTTATGCATTCTTAGGTTTAATATATGCTTATGCAGTATCATCGCTAATTAAGAGAGAATATTCCTGCTGGATAAAAAAAACTCAAAAATGGATAATGTTATCTCTCTTTGGTTTTACTGTTGCAATTGTGTTGGGGTCACTTTGGGCATACGAAACTCTTGGATGGGGTGGATACTGGTCATTTGATCCTATTGAAAATGGCACTTTGATAACGTGGTTATTTATTGTAGCATTATTCCACACATCTCTACTATATAAGAAATATGGAAAAGGTTTAAAGTTCTCAATACTTTTAGCAATACTATCCTTCGCAGGAGTAATGCACACCACATTCCTTACAAGATCAGGACTACTTGCAAATATATCAGCACATTCATATGTAGAAAGTGGTCTACTTTACGGGCTATTTTTTTTAGAAATTATTATTCTTTTAATCCCGCTAATTTTGTTTATATTAAGATTTAATGATATAAAAGAAGATAAAAAGAGAATTAAGCATATCTTTTATGAAGAGTTTGCTTTATTTCTTGCCCCAATATTAATACTATTATTAGCTTTGGTATTAATTATCGGTACAAATTATCCACTTATTACATATTTATTAGGAGAAGCAAAAAATATACACCTTTCCTTTTACTACATATATTTTTCAATATTCAGTATTATTCTCATATTAGGAATAGCTTTTGGAAATCTTTGTGGCAAGCATCACCCTCTAAAATTTAATACATTTTTAAGAGCTTTTTTTGTTTATTTATTTATTTCTGCTTTATTGTCGCTACTTTTATTTATATTTTTTGATCTACCTTTAACTCCTCTAAGCTTTATAATTACTTTAGTAGGGTTTTTGACAATTTCAACTTCTTTCAAAAATTTAAAGCATTTAAGTCTTAAAAATATTGGAGGAAAATTAAGTTCTATTGCTGTTGGTATACTTTTAATTGGGGTATTTTTTTCAAGCACTCATGATTCTTTGTTAAGAGTAAACCTATTTAAAGAAAGAACATTCTTTGAAAATGGTTATAGTTTCTTACTAAAAGATGAGTTCGAAAGAGAAAAAAAATATCTTGGAGAAGTAGAATATTTAAAAATAGAAATGAAAGGAAATGGTGAGCTTTTTCCTGCCGAACCTAAGTTTTGGCATTATACAAATAGTTTGGGAAATGAAGTCTCTATTCCAATGCCCTATATAAAGAAAACATTAAAAAAAGATTTTTACATCTCCCCTGTTTCCGATGGAGAAGCAACCATTAAGAAAGGAGAGGATAGAAATATTGCTGATTATACAATAAAGGTTTTATCAACAGAAGAGGAGGAAAAAGGAGAAAATCTGATAGAACAAATTGCTAAATTAGACATAAATATTAATGGAAAAAGCGAAAACTTAATTTTAAAAAGAGGTATAAATAAAAAAGGCTTTGTGCTTTATTCTAACCCAACACAATCAAAGCTTTTAAATGAAACCATTGAACTTAAAAATTTTTCATTAAATGAAATAACAATAACTTCACCTACTATTTCTAATTCAATTGAAATAGAGATAATAAAGAAACCTCTCATGAGTTTTGTAAGATTTGGGTATTACTTGATTATTATTGGCTTATTACTTAGTACTATAAAGAGATTCATATATTATTTAAAATATAAATAAAATAATTAGAAAGCTTTAAAATTAAAACTTAATCGGAAAGGAGATAAACAAAAATAGACTTAAAAAGAATTATAAGACTAATTGTTGCAACTGCCCTTTGTTATGCTATAGGTCTTCTTTTTAAAAGCATCTTCAATTCATATGTATGGACATTGATTGGTGGTTTTATAGGGGTGATTCTTGGTCTTTATATTCTTCCATTTATAACTGATTTACTTTTATCTTTAATATTTTCAATACGTTTATTATTACTCAGATTTTTAAAAAGGAAATCATTTATCATTGACAGTAGTGCCATACTTGATGGTAGAATAGTTGAACTATTAAAAACAGGTTTAATCGATAGACCAATTTTTGTATCATCCATTACCCTTGACGAAATGCGCAGAATGCAGAATTCATCTGAATTGTACAAGTCAAGAATAAAAAGAGGGTTTGAGTCATTAGAAGTAATCAGTAAAATAAAAAGGGGGGACTTTAGAGTTATAGTTTATTCCAGAACACCGAAATCAATAAGAGAACATATTTTAAGTGTTGCAAAAGCCATAGGTGCAAGCATAGTAACACTCGATGCAGAGTTAACTGAAATTGGCAGAAATAGAGGATTAAATGTAGTAAATATTAATGAGGTTGCCTTAGCTTTTAGACTTCAAATTCTTCCAGGGGAACAATTCGAAGTTTTGCTAACAAAAGCTGGCAAGGAGCCAAGACAAGGTGTCGGATTCTTAGAAGATGGTGTTATGGTTGTACTAGAAGATGGGAGAACTCACCTAAATAAAAAGGTTTTAGCTGAGTGTACTTCGATTTTACAATCACCTTCTGGGAAGATAATTTTTGGAAGATATATTCGCGATGTCAAAGAACATTGATTTTACCTCATGTATAATTGTTGCTTATGGTAGTGGAAAAAGATTTTCTAATAGCTTAAATAAATTATTAGTACCGCTCAAAGGAATTCCCATATTTGAACATTCTTTAATTAAGTTTAATTCAAATAATAAAATTAATGAAATAATACTTGTTGCAGAAGAATGTTTAAAAGATTATGCCAAAATTAAAAAATACGAAAAAATAACGCATATTGTTAAGGGAGGTAAAACTCGTGAAGAAAGCGTTTTAAGAGGATTAGAGAATATATCAAAAAAAGCTAATTTTGTATTAATACACGATGCTGCAAGACCTCTTTTCCCTGCTACCTTGATAGATGAAGAAATAAAAGAATTATCAAGAGGTGCAATCGATGGTATCATCCCTGTTTTACCTGTTTATGATGCAATAAAATTAGTAGATCAAGACTATGTAGTTTTTGATAAAAAGACTTATTCTTATTTTGGTAAAAATCTAAATTTAACTCAAACTCCACAGGGTTTCATTGTAAAAACGTTAAAAGATGCATTCTCGAAAAATGTTGATAAATTAGATAATTTTCGAGATGAAGCAGAATTAATTTTAAGTTCTTTTAATAGTGCCAAAGTAAAAACTATTAACGGTAGCCTTTCTGCACACAAGTTAACCTGTAAAGATGATTTGCAGATACTAAAAGCTCTTGAGCATGGAGAAATTAGGACTGGATTTGGTTATGATTTTCACCCTTTTATTAAAGATAGGCAATTAATAATCGGAGGAATAAAAATTCCATTTTCCTCAGGCTTAAGTGGAGATTCAGATGCAGATGTTCTTACGCACTCAATTATTGATGCAATTCTTGGAGCATTAGGAATGGGCGATATAGGATTATATTTTGGAGTTGGAACAAAAGAAATTTTAGGTGTAAAAAGTACAAAGCTACTATCAAGTTTAATAGAAGAAATTTCTGAAATTGAAATAATAAATTTAGATTCAACTATAATTTGTAAAGAACCTAAAATTTCTGATTATTCAGAAAAAATAATTGAAAATATCTCTAAAACATTAAAAATAGATAGAAGTAGAATTAATTTAAAAGCTACAACAGATAAAGGTTTCGATGCTGCAGGAAGAGGAGAAGGTATAAGGGCAATAACAATTGTTACATTAAATTATTATAAAGGGGGAATATAATTTATGGAAAATGAAATAATAGAAATAGTGAAAAATCTTGTCTCAATAATAAAATCAAATAATTTAAAGTCTATCTCAATTCAATCAAAAGAGCTTTCAATCCAGATAGAGAGTAGTGAAATTTTTAATATCGAAAAAAAAGAGTTTATTGAAGCACATCAAAAGGATAAACCGCCTTCAAATGATGAAGTAAAAGAAAACGGTAATTACATTTTTGTAAAAGCTCCTCTTATTGGTACTTTCTACAGGGCTCCTTCACCAGACTCTTCGCCTTTCGTTGAAATAGGCGATATAGTGGAACCAAAACAAACACTCTGCATAATTGAAGCCATGAAAGTAATGAACGAAATAACAGTTGAAAAAAGAGGTAAAATCATAGATATTTACCCTGAAAATGGCGAGATGGTCGAATTTGGTAAAAATTTATTTAAGGTAGAACTCTTAGCTGAGTAAAATAACTTGATGTATATAAAAATTTTATACATCGTAAAATGTTTTTCTGTTGTGTTATGTAAAAATTAAAAAGATTGCGAGAAGTTAAAATGAAGAAAATTAAGAGAATTTTAATAGCCAATAGAGGAGAGATAGCATTAAGGATTATAAGGGCATGTAAAGATTTATCAATTGAAACAGTCCAGGTATTCTCAGAAGCGGATGCTGATACAATTCCTGTAAAGCTTGCAGATAGGTCAATATGCATTGGTCCAGCACCATCAAACTTAAGTTACTTAAATCCTTCAGCAATAATAACAGCTGCTTTACTTTTAGATGTTGATGCGATTCACCCTGGATATGGTTTTCTATCTGAAAACTCTTCGTTTGCTTCCATTTGTGAGGATTATGGAATAAAATTTATTGGTCCCAATTCTTCAATGCTTAAACTTATTAAAAACAAGGCGAATGTTCGAAAGATTGCAAAAGAAGTTGGCGTACCGATACTACCTGGAACTCTCGACCCTATTGAAGATGAAATGGAAGCAAGAATGATTGCCTCAGAAATAGATTACCCAATTCTTCTTAAAGCAGCCATGGGTGGAGGTGGTAGAGGAATAAGAAAAGTATCAAACCAGGAAGAATTAGATGAACTATTTGCTTTAGCAAAAAGAGAGTCTTTCACAGCTTTTGGTTCAGATGAAATATATATTGAGAAGTGTTTATCCAATCCAAGACATGTTGAAGTTCAAATCCTCGGAGATGGAAAGGGCGGAGTAGTCCATTTAGGAGTTAGAGAGTGCTCTATCCAGAGAAAACATCAAAAAATAATCGAAGAGGCACCTACGCTTGCTCTAAATAGTAACCAAATTGAAAATTTAACTCGAACAGCCGTTAAACTTGCAAAAGCATTAAATTACGAAAATGCAGGTACTTTTGAATTTCTCTCTGATGATGTTGGTAATTTTTACTTTATGGAAGTAAATGCGAGAATTCAAGTTGAACACCCAATTACAGAAGAAACAACAGGAATTGATATTGTAAAAGAGCAAATAAAAATTGCAGAAAATGGAACTTTAAGTATCAGGCAGGAGGATGTAAAACAAGAAGGTTGGGCATTTGAATTTAGAATTAATGCTGAGGATCCTGGAACATTTACTCCTCAAGCTGGTAAAGTTGACTTTCTACACTTTCCTCTCGGCCCAAATATAAGAATTGACTCTCATATATATTGTGGATATATGATTCCCCCTTTTTATGACTCCTTGCTATCCAAGTTAATTATACATGGACCATCAAGAGAAAACTGTATTCATACAGCTAAGAGAGCTTTAGAAGAATTTACAATTGAGGGAATAAAAACTAATATTCCACTTCTATTAAAAATAGTTAATGACAAAGATTTTTTAGATGCTAAAATCAGTACATCTTATTTAGAAAAATTTACTAATAATGGTGCTATTTAATTATTTCAACTTTGTAAGTGTAAACTTCTAAATTTCGTGGATTTTTATATGAATCTGGAGGTAATCCAGCCTTAGCACATAAATGAGCCAGAAAAAGCTCTTTATCAGGTAATTCTTCCCACACTTGCGGAAGAAATGTAGCTTGATATGGACCTTTTCTTATGATTACGCCGTCTATTCCTGGTTTTAATTTCTCCAGCAAATCATTCAAATCCGAAAACTCAAGTTTTTCAGGAACAGTTAAAATTGAAATTTCTATCTCTAAATCTTCCATTTCCCATTTTTCAAGAGGAGGAAAACGAGGATCTCTAAAAGCAGCATTTAAAGTATTATCAATTACATCAAGAATTAAGGGTTTTATTGGTAAAATGGTTCCTATACAACCTCTTAAATTTCCTCTTTTTGTTAATGTAACAAAAGTGCCTCTTTTTTCAAATAGATCTGGGTCATTAATTTCTTCTATACTAACTTCAAGTTTTTTTCTTGTGGAAAAATAATATTCAAGAGTTTTTCTTGATATACTTAAAATTTTCTTTTTTTGCTCTTCAGTGTACATAATATTCACCTTTCTAATAGATTATCTACCCAAAATTTTACATCATTTAAATTCTTTGTCATT